>NZ_JBQDYE010000007.1:0-138321 GCF_052044155.1 Salinisphaera sp. SWV1 | reverse complement strand
GCTGGCCGGGCTCGCCACGCCGCCCGCGTCCGACGCCGGCCGGGCGGGCGCGAAATCCGCGGTATTCGATCGCGTGACCACGGCCGCCGGGCTGTCGCACGCACTGGCGGCCGCGCGTCGCGCCGGGCGCCCGGCCATGGTCGATTTCTATGCCGACTGGTGCGTGGACTGTGCGCGCATGAAACGCACCGTGTTCGCCGATGCCCGCGTGCGGCGGGCCCTGTCACGGGTCACCGCGATCGAGTTCGATGTCACCGCCTACGACACCCGGCAACAGCGCCTGATGCAGCGGCTGAACGTTTTCGGCCCCCCCACACTGCTGTTCTATCCCGCATCGGCCGAAAACGAGAGGCCCCGGCAGCGCCTGGTCGGCGCCGTCGATGCCGCCACTGTTTTGCATGCGCTCGACAAGATCGCGGCGAAACCCGGCACCTGAGTGTCCCGACCCATGGCCGCGGGGGCAGGGAGCCGTGCCTTTCGCCCCCGCGGGCGATTCAGCGCCGAAAAAACGCCATCTTGCCGCGATTCGGCGCGGGGACCGCCTCATGGCCCGAGCCTGCCGCGATCACGCGGCATCGACCGCCGACAACACGCCCCGGGGTCGCGAACGCGCTGGGGCGGCGCTGGCAACGGCCGTGATGATGCAGTGCAAAATGCCCGAACGTCGGCGATTCGCCGACAATACGGCGGCGAACGGCGGCGATCGACCTTGCGCTAGTTGTGCCACGCCCTGCCATGCGGCACACTTTGCTCCCAGACACACGCGGGAACGCGCACGGCAGCCGCTTTGCGTCGCAGTCGGGTCGCTGGCCCGATCGGCTCGCCGCGCCGACAGGAGCGAATCGACACGCCATGGATATCCGAAAACTGAAGAAACTCATCGAGCTGGTCGAGGATTCCGGCATCGCCGAGCTGGAGATCACCGAGGGTGAGGAATCGGTCCGCATTGGCCGCTACCCACCGGCAGGTAGCCAGCCGAGCGCCCCGCCGGCGGCGTACGCGGCCGCGCCGCCGCCGGCCGCTGCCCCGGATACCGCGCCAGCGGCCGGCACGAGTGCGCCGGCCGGCAGCGGCGACGCCGTGGCCGAGGGCCATATCATCCGTTCGCCGATGGTCGGCACCTTCTACCGCGCGCCGGCACCGGATGCCAAGTCCTTCGTCGAAGTCGGCGACAGTGTCGGCCCGAGCGATACGGTATGCATCATCGAAGCCATGAAGATGCTCAACCAGATCGAGGCCGAGACTTCCGGCATCGTCAGCGAGATCCTGGTCGAGAACGGTCAGCCGGTCGAATACGATCAGCCGTTGTTCGTGATCAAATGATCACGTGGCGCGGCGCGCTGTTGAGGCGCCGCGCGCGAGCAAACGCCCACGCCCACCCCATCACCGCGTCGGCGCCGGGTCGCAGCCCGATCCGCGCGACGACCTGACCCGAGGTTCACTCATGCTGGACAAGGTTCTCATCGCCAACCGCGGCGAAATCGCGCTGCGTATCCTGCGCGCCTGTCGTCAGCTCGGTATTCCCGTGATCGCGGCCTATTCCACGGCCGACCGCGACCAGAAGCACGTGCTGCTGGCCGAGGAAGCGGTCTGCATCGGCCCGCCGTCGGCCACGGCCAGTTATCTGAACATGGCCGTGCTCATGAGTACGGCCGAGGTCGCGGGCGCGTCCGCGATTCATCCGGGCTACGGTTTTCTGTCGGAAAACGCCGACTTTGCCGAATCCGTCGAGCAATCCGGCTTCACCTTCATCGGCCCCAGGGCGGAGACCATCCGCCTGATGGGCGACAAGACATCCGCCATCCAGGAAATGATGGCGGCCGGGGTGCCCTGCGTGCCCGGCTCGGGCAAACCGCTGACCGCCGATGATGTCGAGAACCGCGAGATCGCCGATCGCATCGGCTACCCGGTGATCATCAAGGCCGTGGGCGGCGGCGGCGGCCGCGGCATGCACGTGGTCTACGAGCCGGACGACCTGGCCGGCGCGGTCGACATGGCGCGGCGCGAGGCCGCCAGTGCGTTTGGCAATCCGCAGGTCTACATGGAGAAATACCTGGAGCTGCCGCGCCACGTCGAGGTTCAGGTGTTGTGCGACACACACGGCAACGCGATCCATCTGGGCGAGCGCGACTGTTCGCCGCAACGTCGCCACCAGAAGGTGATCGAGGAGTCGCCGGCACCGGGCATCACGCCCGAGCAGCGCGAGCATATCGGCAGCCTCTGCGTGGAGGCCTGCAAGCGCATCGGCTATCGCGGCGCGGGCACATTCGAGTTCCTGTACGAAAACGGCGAGTTCCATTTCATCGAAATGAACACGCGTATCCAGGTCGAGCATCCGGTCACCGAGATGGTCACCGGTGTGGACCTGGTCGCCGAGCAGCTGCGCGTGGCCGCCGGCGAGAAGCTGCGCTACACCCAGGACGATATCGTCATGCGCGGACACGCGATCGAGTGTCGCGTCAACGCCGAGCACCCGGAAACATTCGCCCCGTCGCCCGGCAAGATCACGCAATACCACGCGCCCGGCGGGCCCGGCATCCGCATGGACAGCCACATGTACGCCGGCTATACCGTGCCGCCCTACTACGACTCGCTGATCGGCAAGCTGATCGCCCATGGCGATACGCGCGACGCGGCGCGGGCGCGCATGGATATGGCGCTGTCCGAGATGGTGGTGGACGGCATCCATACCAATCTCGCCCTGCACGAATGGATTCTGAACGATCCGGATTTCGCGGCCGGCGGTGTGTCCATCCACTGGCTGGAAAAGAAGATCCGCGAGCGTCTGGGCAAGGTCTGAGGCACGACATGGCAATAGCCTGGCTTCAGATCACCGCGACCACGCATCGCACGCAACTCGCGGAGGCCGTCTTCGAGCGCTTCGGCGCCGACGCGATCACCGAACTCGATGCCGGCGACGAGCTGACCGTGGAGGAAATACCGAACAGCCAGCCCGCGTTTCAGCGCGCGCGCGTGATCGGCCTGTTCGCCCAGGACACTCCGGCCGAACCCATCGTGGCTGCGCTCGGCGAGGCGCTGGGCGACGACGCAGCGATCGAAACCGACACCCTCGACAACCAGGACTGGGCCAGCGCCTGGCTGGCCGAGCACCCGCCGCTGATCTTCGGCGAGCGCCTGTGGATCGCGCCGCACAGCGCGGCGGTCGATGCCGACGAGGACGCCGTCGTGGTCCGGCTCGACCCGGGCCTGGCCTTCGGCACCGGAACGCATCCCACGACCCGCCTTTGCCTGCATTGGCTTGCCCGCCAGGACCTGGTGGGCAAACGGGTGATCGATTACGGCTGCGGCTCCGGTATTCTCGCGATCGCCGCGGCACGCCTCGGCGCGACCGAAGTGGTCGCGGTCGACATCGACGACCAGGCGGTGCGGGCAACGCGCGAGAACGCGATCCGCAATGCGGTATCCGACCGCATCGCAACCCCGCCCATGGACGCGATCGAAGGCGAGCCGTTCGATATCGTGCTGGCCAACATCCTGGCCAAGCCGCTGATCGAACTGGCCCCCACGCTGACAGCGCTGGCCGCCCCCGGCGCGCCGGTCGTGTTGGCCGGCCTGCTGGCGCGCCAGATCGAGGATGTCCGGGCCGCCTACGAAGCAAGCTTCACGTTCGCGCAACCCGTCCTGGAGGACGGCTGGGCAAGGCTGGTCGGGCAGCGTGCTGTCGCCGCATCCCGACACCACCGATAGTCGCCTTTTGCTGGACGCCGATTGCCGTTATAGTTTCGCGCTGTTCCCACCAGGCTGATGATCCGGATGCGCCATTCCGACGCCGACGATGACAACGCACAGCCGCTGAGTCACTACGTCGGGGCGAGCCTCGACCGTTATCTCGAGTCGCTCAACGGCGGCGCGCCGCCCACGGATCTCTATCGCATGGTGCTCGAGCAGGTGGAGCGCCCGTTGCTCGAACGGGTGCTGGACTACAACCGCGGCAACCAGTCCCGTGCCGCCGCCATGCTCGGCCTCAATCGCGGCACCCTGCGCAAGAAACTGCGCAGTTACAATCTCGATCAATAATCCGCCTCGCGGCGCGCCTCGTCCGACGACCCGCGCCGCGGGTTTTTTGTTTGCCACCATCGCCACGCCATGACTTCGACCCCTTTCGTCGCCCCCATCCGCCGCGCCTTGATCAGCGTCTCCGACAAGACCGGCGTGGCCGATTTCGCCCGCGCGCTGGTCGACAATCACGGCGTGGAAATCCTGTCGACCGGGGGCACCGCGCGCATGTTGCGCGAAGCCGGCGTGATGGTGACCGATGTCGCCACCCATACCGGCGCACCCGAGATCATGGACGGTCGCGTCAAGACGCTGCACCCGAAGATTCACGGCGGCATCCTGGGCCGGCGCGGCACCGACGACCCCGTGATGGCCGAACAGGACATCGCACCGATCGACCTGGTCGTGGTCAATCTCTACCCGTTCGAACAGACCATCGCCAAGCCCGGCACCGACCGCGCCACCGCGATCGAGACCATCGATATCGGCGGGCCGGCCATGCTGCGGGCCGCGGCGAAGAATCACGCCGATGTCACGCTGGTGGTCGACGGCGCCGATTATGCCGCCGTACTCGACGACCTGGCCGCGCATGGCGGCACGCTCGAGGCGACCCGGCAACGCCTAGCGGCCAAGGGATTCGCCCACACCGCGGCCTATGACCGCGCCATCGCGGCCTACCTCGCGGGCGAAGACCAGCCAGCCGGCGCCGGCACGTCCGACGTCCTGCCCGCGCGCCATGCGCCGGTCTACAGCAAGCGCGCCGATCTGCGCTACGGCGAGAATCCACACCAGCGCGCCGCGCTCTATGCCGACGGTCGGCGTACCGAAGCGAGCCTGGTCGATGCCCGCGTCGCCCAGGGCAAGCCGCTGTCCTACAACAACCTGGCCGATGCCGACGCCGCCCTGGCCTGCGTCAAAGCCTTCGATCAGGCGCCGGCCTGCGTGATCGTCAAGCACGCCAACCCCTGCGGCGTGGCCGTGGCGCCCGATCTCACGTCCGCCTATCGACGCGCCTTCGCCACCGATCCGGTCTCCTCCTTCGGCGGCATCATCGCGTTCAACGCCGAACTCGGCGCCGATACCGCCGAGGCGATCACCTCCAACCAGTTCGCCGAGGTCATTCTGGCCCCCGCGATCACCGAAGACGCACTGGCCGTGTTCGCTGGCAAGAAGAACCTGCGCGTGTTGATCACCGGACCCTGGCGAAAAACCGACAATGCCGGTCTCGCCATCAAGCAGATCGCCGGCGGCCTGCTGGTGCAGGACAACGACGACCAACTGCTCGACCGCCGCCAACTCAAGGCCGTGACCCGGATCGAGCCCACCGGCGAACAACTGCAGGACATGCTGTTTGCCTGGCGCGTGGCGAAATACGTCAAGTCCAATGCGATCGTCTATGCCCGCGACGGGGCGACCGTAGGCGTGGGCGCGGGCCAGATGAGCCGCGTGGATTCGGCCCGCATCGCGCGCCAGAAGGCGGCCGACGCCGAACTGGACGTGGCCGGTTCGGTGATGGCGTCGGACGCCTTCTTCCCGTTCCGCGACGGGATCGACACCGCCGCCGAGGCGGGCGTGGCCGCCGTGATCCAGCCGGGCGGCTCGATTCGCGACGAGGAAGTCATCGCGGCCGCCGACGAGGCAGGCATCGCCATGCTGTTCACCGGCATGCGGCATTTCCGGCACTGACCGGGGCCCGCGCGGTCGCGCGTTCGTGGCCGTGAGTGCGATACGCTGGGCGATCGGTTCGCAACAGCCATCGTGGGGACGCATATGACGACGAAGATCGCGCTGGTCACCGGCGCGGGGCGCGGCATCGGCCGCGCCTGCGCCATCGCACTCGACGCGGCGGGTTTCGAACTGGTGCTGACCGGCCGGCGCCAGGCACCGCTGGCCGAAGTCGCCGCCGAGCTGAGCGGCGACCCGCTGGTCGTGCCCAGCGACGTGGCCGATTCGACATCGGTGGACGCCCTGTTCGAACGGATCGAACGACGCTTCGGGCGGCTCGACCTGCTGTTCAACAACGCCGGGCGCAACATACCCGCCACTGAATTCGGCGATATCGACGAGGCCGACTGGCGCGCCCTGGTCGACGTGAACCTGACCGGTTCGTTTCTGTGCGCTCGCGCCGCTTATCGCCTGATGAAGCGACAGGCGCCCGCCGGCGGCCGCATCATCAACAACGGCTCGATCTCGGCGCATGTACCGCGCCCCGGCTCGGCGCCCTACACCGCGACCAAGCACGCCATCACCGGCCTGACCCGGTCGATCAACCTCGACGGCCGGGCGCACGCCATCACCTGCGGCCAGATCGACATCGGCAATGCCGCCAGCGACATGACCGAGGCCATGCCAAAAGGCGTACCGCAAGCCGATGGCCACCTGGCCGCCGAACCGGTGATGGCGGTCGACGACGTCGCGCGCGCGGTCTGCTTCATGGCGGAACTGCCGCCCGAGGCGAATGTGCCGTTCATGACGATCATGGCCAACGGCATGCCCTACATGGGCCGCGGCTGAACGGCGCCGGCGACCCGTCTCGGAGCGCTTTCATGCGCGCCACGTCATCGGGCAGCGTCTCGCCGCCGAACAGGCGGCGCGGATCGAGGGCGATCACCCGCAAGCCGGAAAAGATGCGGCCGAACCCGACAACCCGCGCCCGGTTCGACGTCGCGCCCGCCGAGCGATTGGCAGCGCAGCGCCGCGACTGTCGCGGCACGGGCAACGGCTGCGCGACCCCTCGAGCGTCCGCCCTGATCGCGTACGGCCTGAAACATAGCGCTATTGAATACGCATGGGTATAACAGCTATACCCACGTTTCAGACGGGCTTGCGCGGTCCGGGACAGCAGACCTGAGGAGAGGACACACCATGTCCGCAGCCATCGCCAGTGACAGCCCGACGATTCAACTCCATGCCGACGACGACGTCGCGATTGCGCGCCACGCGATCACGGCCGATGAAACGCTGGGCGCCGCGGGCGTGACCGCGGTTTCGAACATCGCGGCCGGCCACAAGATCGCCACGCGCGCGATCGTGGCGGGCGAACCGGTGCTCCGCTACGGCCAGATCATCGGTTTCGCCTCTTGCGCGATCGAGGCCGGCGAGCACGTGCACATGCACAACCTGACCATGGGCGACATCCGTCCCGATTATGCGTTCTGCGAGGACGCCCGGCCCACCCGCTTTGTCGAGCAGCCGGCCACCTTCGCCGGCTATCGTCGTGCGGACGGCCGCGCCGGCACGCGCAACTATGTCGCGATCATATCCAGCGTGAACTGCTCGGCGACCGCGGCCCGGCATATCGCCGACGGGTTTCGCTTTTCCGGCGAACTGGACGCCTACCCCGACGTCGACGGCGTGATCGCGCTCACCCATCCGGGCGGCTGCGGCATGGCGGACTCGGGCGAAGGTTTCGAAACGCTCAGGCGCACTTTACAGGGCTATGCCGACCACCCCAATGTGGCTGCCGTGCTGTTCCTGGGGCTGGGCTGCGAGGTGATGCAGGTCGGCGGGCTGCAACGCATCGAGGGATTGCGCGCGATCAAGCCAGTACGCTCGATGACGATCCAGGCCAGCGGCGGCACCCGCCAGACCATCGAGCGCGCAACCGCGCTGATCCGTGAGCTGCTGCCCGAACTCAACCAGGCCGAGCGCGAGCCGATCCCGGCCTCCGAGTTATGTGTCGCGCTGCAGTGTGGCGGCTCGGACAGCTATTCGGGCATCACCGCGAATCCGGCGCTCGGCTATGCGGTCGACCGGCTGGTCGAACACGGTGGCACGGCGATCCTGTCGGAAACGCCGGAGATCTACGGGGCCGAGCATCTGCTCACCCGCCGCGCCGTATCGCCGGAAGTAGCCGAGAAGCTGCTCGCCCGTATTCGCTGGTGGGAGGCCTATACCCGCCGCGAAGGCGCTGAAATGAACAACAATCCGTCGCCCGGCAACAAGGCCGGCGGCATCACCACGATTCTGGAAAAATCATTGGGCGCGGTCGCCAAGGGCGGCACCACGAACCTGGTGGATGTGTACCGGTACGCCGAGCGCGTGACCGCCCGGGGCTTGGTCTACATGGACACGCCGGGCTACGACCCGGTGGCGGCCACCGGGCAGATCGCGGGCGGGGCCAATCTGGTCTGTTTCACCACCGGTCGCGGCTCGGCGTTCGGCGCCAAGCCCTCGCCCTCGATCAAGCTCGCCACCAACACGACGCTCTACGAACAGCAGCGCGAAGACATGGACCTCAACTGCGGCACCCTGGCGACCGGCGACGAGACGTTAGCCGAGTGCGGCGAGCGCATCTTCGCGCGCATGCTCGAAGTGGCCTCGGGCGAGCCCAGCAAGAGCGAGGAATTCGGGTACGGCGACAACGAGTTCGTGCCCTGGCAGCTGGGTGCGACCATGTAAGACCGTTGGCTCGGCCGGCGCTATTCCCGTTCGCCGGCGCGCATGCGTCGATAAACGCCGTAGTGCTGGTCGAGATGCGCGCGCATCGCCCGATCCGCGGCTTCGGGATCACCCCGCGTGATCGCCTCCAGGATGCGTTCGTGCGCGGCGAGCGCGATGCGATCCTGGCCGGGCTGTTCCAGCGCTACCGCGCGACGGTCATCCAACCATTGGGCCATGGCGTCGTGGACTGCGGTATAGACCGGGTTGTCCGGAATTGTGGACAGCACGCGATGGAATGCGATGTCGGTTCGCTTGAATTCGGCTTCGTCACCGAGCGTTTCAGCATTGGCTGACAACGCCCTGCGCAGCGCCGCAATATCGTTCGGGCCTGCATGTACAGCGGCGTGTCGTGCCATCGCCGCCTCGAACAGCGCCCGCGCCTCCTGGAAATGGTGCTGGCCATCCACGTTCGACAACAGATGGCCCATGACACCGGACAGCCCGTCGAGCACCACGGCCGGGGTGGGCCGGATCACCCGGGCCCGCGACCCACTGGCCAGCGCGACCAGCCCCATCTTCTCCAACGAGAACAGCGCCTCCCGAATGGTCGGCCGTCCCACACCGAACTGTTCCATGAGCACCCGTTCCGAAGGCAGGCGATCGCCCGGTTTGAAATACTCGGAAACGATGTCGTGTTCGAGTTGGCGGGTGACCTGATCGGATAGTTTGGTCCGTTCGATTTGGTAGCGAGCCATTGGCGTTCCAAACAGCAGCGTCGGACAACCGATGCTGCACTGTGGGTATGTTCAGCCGGCCATTCTATTAATCCGGCACCAAAATAGATGATTTTTCGGCTTAATAGCGCGCGTATGCGACCGCGCGCTCGCCGCGGCCATTGGCCGCGAAGACTCTGAAAATAAAAGACGGACAGGCGCCGGCTTTTATTTTTGAAGGCGTTGAAAGCAGCTGATGAAGTCAGCTGCTTTGATGTCGGATTAATCATCGCCTTGCCGATGCGTGCGCCCCGGCCCAGGCCGGTGCCCGTGCACAGGACTGCCCGTGACCGAGGTCATATTCGAGCCCGGCATCCGCGCCTGTACGACCCGGTTGAGACGACCATGCACAGCCGCCTGCGACCAACCGGCTCGATCACGCGCCTGTCCCTGTGCCCCGTATCGATCTTCGACGAAAGCGTATGTTGCGCATACTCGGTCGCGCTGATAAATCTATTGAGACTGGTATAAAAGGTTGACAGGATATCTTCAAGCCTGCGCCCGCTACGCCAGTCGTGGATTAGAACAAAGACTCGGCAACACCAGAGGAGCGACTCATGAAACGCAGGGATCTTCTTAAACAGGCTGCGGGCGGCCTTGGCTCAGCCATGCTCATGGGCTCGCTTCCCTCGCTGGCCTGGGCCGATAACTCGAGCTGCTACAAGGCCTGGAGCGGCAGCACCCAGACGTTTTCGTGGCCGCATACCAAGAAGCCTCCCTACCGGATCGCGCTCAGCAATTCGTACATCGGCAACGAATGGCGCGCCGAGATGGCGACGATTGCGAAGATGTACGCCAATCGTCCGGAGGTCAAGAAGCTGATCAAGGACTTCAAGATCTCCAGCGCCGGCAACGACGTCAACGCCCAGATCGCCCAGATCAACCAGATGATCCTGAGCGGTGTGGACGCTATCGTTCTGGATGCGGCCAGTCCCACGGGCTTGAACTCCACCATTGAGCGTGCCGCCAGCGCGGGTGTTCTGGTGGTGTCCTTCGACAACGTGGTGACCACCGACAAGGCCATTACGATCAATCAGGATCAGTTCGAGATGGGCAAGCGCTGGGCCGATTTCGTAATCAAGCACACCGGCGGCAAGGGCCATGTGCTGGTGGTACGCGGCGTGGCTGGCACTTTCGTCGATCAGCAACGCTACAAGGGGGGCAAGTCGGTGTTCGACCAGCACTCCGGCATCAAGACCACCGAGGTCTACGGCAACTGGGACAACGGCACCGCCCAGAAGGTCACGGCCAATGCCATCGCCTCCGGCGCCAAGTTCGATGCGATCTGGAGCGAAGGCGGCGACAGCGGCGTGGTCAACGCCTTCAAACAGCATGGCCTGAAGATGCCGCCCATTGCTGGAGAAGCCGAGAACGGTTTCCGGGTCGCGGCGGCGAAAGACGGCTTTCCCATGATGTCGATCGGCCAATCGGCTGGCCTGGTGGCGCTGTCGATGAAGGTCGCACTCAGCGTCCTGCAGGGCGAGAAGGTGCCGCAGTCGATTCAGTCGCCGCTGAATATCGTGACCAACGACAACCTCGAGAAAGGGAAGAATTACTTCACCGGGGTACCGGACAGTTTCTTCGACGCGGTGAGCGTGCCGGACTGCGGCCTGCATTTCGACGCCAAGCAGGTCTATCACGGCATCAGTTGATCAGGCGATCGCCTGGACTGCGGGCGGGGACCGAATGTCCCTGCCGTTCGAGGCTTTTTGTGTAACCGACTGTGAGCGTCCCCATGGCCGATTCATCCGGACCCGGTGCGTCCCAGGACGTGCCGGCGCTCGAAGCAAGCGGCATCGCCAAACATTTCGCCGGCACCATCGCCCTCGACGACGCCGACTTCAGCTGTCGGCGCGGCGAAGTCCATGTGCTGCTCGGCGCCAACGGCGCCGGCAAGAGCACCCTGGTCAAGATCCTGTGCGGGGTGCAGCCGCCCGACGCCGGCACGATTCGTCTGTCCGGCGAGCCGGTGGAGCTCCGCAACCCGATCCGGGCCGCCGAACTCGGGGTCGCCGCCGTGTTCCAGGAGCTGTCGCTGGCCCCGCATCTGACCGTGGCCGAAAACATCATGCTCGCGCACGAACCGACCGGGCCGCTCGGCCAGATTCGTGGCCGCGAACTACGACGCCGGGTGACCGAGCTGTTCGAACAGATCGGCATCGATCACATCAAGCCCAATACGCTGACCGGGCGGCTGACGCTGGCCGATCAGCAACTCGTCGAGATCGCCAAGGCCCTGTCGCACGACCCGAAGACGCTGATCGTCGACGAAGGCACCTCGGCGCTCGGCCGGGAGGAAGTCCGGCGGTTGTTCGATCTGCTGGGCCGGCTGCGTGAACGCGGCACGGCGATCATATTCATCTCGCACCGGATGGCCGAAGTCCGCGAGATCGCCGACCGGCTGACCGTGTTCCGCAACGGCACCAACGTCGGCACGGTCGATGCCGCGGACATGGATGAGAACCATCTGGTGGAACTGATGCTCGGCGAACGCATCGACCAGTCGTTTCCCGCCCGGGCGCCTCGGCCGACCGGCAACGACCCCCTGCTCGACGTGGTGAATCTGAGCGCCGGTGAGCTGATCCACGACATCAGTTTCCAGCTGCGCCGCGGCGAGGTGCTGGGCGTGGCCGGGCTCGAGGGCCAGGGTCAAGGCGATCTGCTGCTGGCGCTGTTCGGCATGGTACGACGGCTGTCCGGCGAAGTGCGGGTGGCCGGCAAGCCGGTACATCTGGGCTCGCCCTGGAAGGCGATCCGGGCCGGGTTCGCCTTGATTCCGGAGGATCGCAAGACCCAGGGGCTGCTGCAACCGCTGTCGCTGCGCGAGAACATCGTGCTCGCCAGCCTGAAGGCTTTGAGCCGCGGCGGACTGATCGACCGCACGCGCGAGCGTCGTATCGCCGAGGACGGCATGCAGCGCATGGAGATCAAGGCCGCCAGCATGGAAACGCCGGTGGCTGCGCTGTCCGGCGGCAACCAGCAGAAGGTGGTGATCGCCAAGTGGCTGGAGACCGGCGGCGATATCTTTCTGTTCTACGACCCGACCCGCGGCGTGGATGTCGGCACCAAGCGCGCGTTCTACGAACTGATCGGCGAACTGGCGCGCACCGGCAAGGCAGTGCTGCTCTACAGCACCGAACTGTCCGAACTGGTCGGCGTGTGTCATCGCGTACTGGTCATGAACGACCGCCGCATCGCCGAGACGCTGGAGGACGAGGACATCACGGAAAACGCCATCCTCGCCGCCTCGCTGGGCGTACGGGAGCGCGCCGACACCGAGTCCGCGTCCGCCCATCGCAATACCGGAGCCGCCTCGTGATCGTCGAACGCTATTACAGCTCCCTGACCGCCATCATCGGCCTCGTGCTGCTGGCCATCCTGTTCGCCTATATCCAGCCCATGATCCTGTCGCCGTTTGGCGTAACCATGTCGGTCAATCAGGGCACCACGCTCGCGCTGGCCGCCCTGGCCCAGCTGGTGGTGGTGCTGACCGGCGGCGTGGATCTGTCGGTCGGCGCGATGGTGGGGCTGACCAATGCGATCGCGGCGACCTACATGGGTACCCACCCGGCGATCGCCACCGCGGTGATCATCGGCACCCTGTTCGCCGGCACCCTGGCCGGCTTCGTCAACGGGCTGATCGTGGCCTACGGGCGCATCCAGCCCATCATCGTCACCCTGGCCACGCTGTATATCTACACCGGCGTCGGGCTGCTGGTCCGCCCGCAGCCGGGCGGGACAGTGCCCGGCGGTTTCGCCAACGCGCTGACCGGCTCCCGGGGCTATCTGCCCTACGCGCTGATCCTTCTGCTCGGAGTCGTCGGCCTTGCCTGGGTGCCGCTGATGCGCTCGCGCCTCGGCCGCGCGATCAAGGCCATCGGCGACAACCGGAGCGGGGCGCGCGTGTCCGGCATCTCGGTCGCCCGGACCGAGCTCTGGGCCTATACCGCCGGCGGCTTCTTCGCGGCCTGTGCCGGCATCTTCCTGACCGCTCAGACCACCTCGGGCGACCCGACCATCGGCACCAGCTACACGCTGAACTCGGTGGCCGCCGTGGTGTTCGGCGGCGCGGTACTCGGTGGCGGGCGCGGCGTCGCCCTCGGCCCGATCTGCGGCGCCTATTTTCTATCGCTGCTGATCAGTGTGCTGTTTGCCAGCGGGGTGTCGCCCTTCTATCAGAACCTGCTGCAGGGCGCCATCCTCGTCATCGTGCTGGCGACGGCCAACGTCTGGCGGCTGCGTACGCGGCACTGGCTCAACGTGATGTCCAACTAGTGTCCTGTCATGGATATTTTGTCGCATTCAGCGAGGCGGCGCGCGTTCGTGGCAAGGCGCGACGCGCCGGCCAGGGCATCCCCTGGCCAAGCGGCGCAACGCCGTCCACGGGCGCGCGCCGCCTCGCCCCACACCCGATATTCCGAAGGGAACGCCTGTGCGGGCCCACCACCGCGTTGCGCTCCTTTGCCATAGGCTCGCTATGGCGCAGTCGCGCGCCTTGTGCTGGGCCCGCACAGGCGTTCTGAATACGACAAAATATCCATGACAGGACACTGGCCGATATGAGCAACGCATCCGAATCCAAACGCGCGGTGGCCCTGCCGTCCTGGCTGCGCCAGGGCGTGACGATCTCCTACATCCTGCTGTTTGTGCTGTTCGGGGTCGCCGCGGCGATCAATCCGCACTATGCGTCCTGGGACAACATCCGCAATCTGCTGCAGATCGGCGCCTTCATCGGCGTGATCGCGGTCGGCCAGACGCTGGTCATCATCACCGGTCAGATCGATCTGTCGGTGCCGTGGAATCTGACCTTCTCGGCGATCCTGATGGCCACCCTGATGAGCCACGGCACCAGCACCCCGGTGGCCATCGCCGCCGCGCTGGCCTCGGGCACACTGGTCGGCATGTTCAACTCGATCGGCACGGCAATATTCCGTATCCATTCGCTGGTCTGGACGCTGGGCACCAACGCGCTGATGCAGGGCGCGACGCTGGTCTATACCCATGCCCAGCCGCCCAAGGTCGACGTGCCGCCCTTCGTGCGGGCGCTCGGCGCCGGCAATCTCTGGGGCATTCCGGTGCCGCTCATGGTATGGATCGTGGCCGCGATATTCGCGCTGGTGATCCTCCACCAGACCCGCTTCGGCCGCTATCTGTATGCGATCGGCAACAACGAGTCCGCCCTGTTCCTGTCCGGCGTGGACAGTCGCAAGGTCTATCTCGGCGCCTACGCGATCTCCGGCTTCTGTGCCGCGCTCGCCGGCATCATGCTCACCGGCTATTCGTCGCAGACCTATCTCGGCATGGGCAGCGACTACCTGCTGGTGCCGGTCGCCGCGGTGATCATCGGCGGCACCAATATCATGGGTGGCTCCGGCGGTTATCTGGGCTCTATTTCCGGCGCGATGATCGTGGTCCTGCTGCAATCGGTACTCTCGACCGTCCAGATCCAGGAGGCCGGAAAGAACATCATCTTCGGCTCGATCATCATCGTGCTGTTGCTGCTCTACGGCCGCGAGAAACTCAGCACCCACTGACCGAACCGAGGAAAGCCAGCGATGAGCGAGACGATCGAATATCTCGACCCGCGTTTTTACGACCTGACCCAGCCGAACGCGCGGCTCGAGCGCCTGCATACGGGCTCACTCTGGTGCGAGGGGCCGGTCTATATCGCCGACACGGATGTCGTTCTCTGGAGCGATATTCCCAACAATCGCATCCTGCGCTGGACACCGGCCGGCGACGTCGGCGTGTTCCGCCAGCCCAGCCGGCACGCCAACGGCCATACGCGCGACCGCCAGGGGCGACTGATCAGCTGTGAACATGGCGGCCGGCAGGTCACGCGTACCGAGCACGACGGACGGATCACGGTGCTGGCCGACCGCTACGACGGCGGCCGGCTGAACTCACCCAACGACGTGGTCGTGGCCGCGGACGACAGCATCTGGTTCACCGACCCGCCCTACGGCATCCTGAGCGACTACGAAGGCCACAAGGCCGAATCGGAACAAGCGGGCTGTTTCGTCTTCCGGCTCGACACGGAGTCGGGCGAACTGACGGTCGTCGCGGACGATTTCGTACGGCCGAACGGGCTGGCTTTCTCACCGGACGAAGGCACGCTATACATTTCGGATACGTCCCGCTCGCATGATCCGAACGGCCATCATCATATCCGGGCGTTCGATGTCGTCAATGGCTGCCGGCTGGAGAACGCCCGCGTATTCGCGGTCGTCGAGCCCGGGGTATCCGACGGATTTCGCGTGGATACCGACGGCAACGTCTGGACCAGCGCGGGCGACGGCGTCCAGTGCTTTGCGCCCGACGGCACCCTCGTCGGCAAGATTCACGTGCCCGAGGCCGTATCCAATCTCACCTTTGGCGGATCGCGGCGCAACCGCCTGTTCATCACCGCCAGTAGCTCGCTGTACGCGATCTACGTCGCCCAGACCGGCGTCCAGTGGCCATAGGCCGAAAAGCGGCTAGCCCGCCGAGGTAAGCGTCACCACCACCTGACGCGAATGCCGCGAACTGCGGTGTTCGTAGAGATAGATACCCTGCCAGGTACCGAGATTCAGTCGGCCTTCGGTGATCGGCACGGTGACGTCCATGCCGGTGAGGATCGAGCGGATGTGGCCGGGCATATCGTCCGGGCCTTCCATGGTATGCACGTACATCGGATCGCCGTCCGGCACGGTGCGGCGCATCCAGGTCTCGACATCCTCGCGCACGCTCGGATCGGCGTTTTCGCAGATCATCAGGCTGGCCGAGGTGTGCTTGATGAACACATGCGCCAGCCCGGTCTCGATGCCCGCCTCGCGCACGACGGCGTCGACATCGCGCGTGATATCCCGCGTCGAACGGCCAGGCGTGTCGTAGTTCAGCGTCTGCTGCATGGTTCCCAAAGTCCGTAAAACGATGCGCTACAGGCTAACGCGCCCGACGACATCTGTCTGCCTGAACGCTCCGTATTCTGGGTAAACCGTTCGTTATTTATCCGCAGATGCACGCAGATCAACGCAGATGTGGCCGGCGTTTCTTCGTGCGTGGTGCTGTTGCGAACGTGGTTGCCGTCGCCGGGGACAAGCGAAATCGCGAAGGCTTCGCTGCCCGGGTGAGCCCCCGCTTTAATCCGCGTTGATCTTGGGGGTTACGTCTGAACCGCCCCACCCACTGCTACGCAACGCAGCACGACACGCACAGACCTCGTAACGGGCTGAACAGTATGGCAGGCACTCCGGCCTCAAAAAGCCTGCCTCTTTCATCTGCGTTGATCTGCGCCTATCTGCGGACACGGATTTTTCAGAACGCAGGGCCGGCGTTGCGACGCCGGCCTCAAGCCATCGCGTTGAGTTTCTCGACCATCATCTGGTTGACTTCCCTGGGATTGGCCTTGCCCTTGGAGGCCTTCATCACCTGGCCGACCAGGAAGCCGACGACCTTGGTCTTGCCGTCCAGATACTGCTGCACCTGATCGGGATTGTTGGCGATCGCTTCGTCGACGAACGACTCGATCGCGCCGGTGTCGGTGATCTGCTTCAGGCCCTTGGCTTCGATAATTGCATCGGCGGATTCGCCCTCGCCCGCCACTAGCGCGTCGAACACCTGCTTGGCGATCTTGCCGGAGATGGTGTTGTCGTCGACCCGCGCGATCAGCCCGCCGAGTTGGGCCGCGCTTACCGGCGCCGCGCCGATCGAGAGCCCGTCGCGATTCAGCACGCCGGCCAGTTCGGTATTGATCCAGTTCGAGGCCGGCTTGCCGAGTTTGGCCTTGTCCGAACCGGCCGCAGCCACGGTCGCCTCGAAATAATCCGCCCAGGCCCGCGATGCGGTTAGTGCGGCGGCATCGGCCGTCGACAGCTGGTATTCCGATTCGAAGCGCTCAGCCTTGGCGCCGGGCAGTTCCGGCAGGTCGGCGCGCGCGGCTTCGATAAATGCGGCGTCGATCGCGACCGGCAGCAGATCCGGGTCCGGAAAGTAACGATAATCGTGGGCTTGTTCCTTGCTCCGCATCGAGCGGGTTTCGCCGCTCGCGGGGTCGAACAGGCGGGTTTCCTGCACGATGGTGCCGCCGCCCTCGATCACGTCGATCTGGCGCTCGATCTCGAACTCGATCGCTTTTTCCAGGAACCGGAAGGAGTTGACGTTCTTGGTCTCGGTGCGGGTGCCGAACTCGGTCGAGCCCACCGGGCGCACCGACACGTTCGCATCCACCCGGAACGAGCCTTCGGCCATATTGCCATCGCAGATGCCGAGATAGGTCACCAGCGAATGCAGCTTGCGCGCATAGGCCGCGGCCTCGGCGGCGCTCGCCATTTCCGGCTCCGACACGCATTCCACCAGGGGCGTGCCCGCGCGATTCAGATCGATGCCGGTGGCGCGATCGAACGCATCGTGCAGCGACTTGCCGGCATCCTCCTCCAGATGCGCCCGGGTGATGCCGATGCGCTTGGCCGCACCCTCGCCCACCGTGATGTCCAGATGGCCGCCCGCCACGATCGGCAGTTCGAACTGGCTGATCTGGTAGCCCTTGGGCAGATCGGGATAGAAGTAATGCTTGCGCGCGAACACCGACCTGGGCGCGATATCGGCGTCGATGGCCAGGCCGAACAGGGTCGCCATGCGGATGACTTGTTCGTTGATCACCGGCAGCACGCCGGGCATGGCCACGTCGACCGCATTGGCCTGGGTGTTCGGCTCGGCCCCGTAGGCCGTGGGCGCGGTGGAGAAAATCTTGCTTTCGGTCGCGAGCTGGATATGCACTTCCAGCCCGATCACGGCTTCCCAGTTCATGACTTGCCTTCCTTACTCGAAACCCGGCGGGCGGCGGGTGTGCCAGTCCGTGGCCTGCTGGTAGCTGTGCGCCGCATTCAGCAGACGACCTTCCTCGAACCATGGCGCGATCAGCTGCAGCCCGACCGGCAGCCCGTCGACGAAGCCGGCCGGCACCGACATGCCCGGCACCCCGGCCAGACTGGCGGGCAGCGTATAGACATCGTTGAGATACATCGCGACCGGATCGTCGGCCTTTTCGCCGATCGGGAAGGCCGGCGCCTGGGTCACCGGCGCGGCTATCAGATCCACCTTGGCGAAGGCATCGTGGAAATCGCCCGCGATCAGCCGCCGGGTCTTCTGTGCCTTCAGGTAATACGCATCGTAATAGCCGGCCGACAGCACGTAGGCGCCCATCATGATGCGGCGCTGGACCTCGGGCCCGAAGCCCTCGGCGCGCGATCGGGTGTACAGGTCGTCCAGATCGACCGGATCGGCGCAGCGATAGCCATAGCGCACGCCGTCGAAGCGCGCCAGATTGGACGAGGCCTCGGCCGGTGCGATCACGTAGTAGGTCGATACCGCGAGATCGGTATGCGGCATGTCGATTTCGACTACGTTCGCGCCGAGCGCGACCATCTGATCGACCGCCGCGTCGATCACCTCGCGGCTGCCGGCTTCCAGCCCCTCGGCGAAATATTCGCGCGGCAGGCCGATGGTCAAGCCCGCGATATCGCCCGTGAGCTGGCTGGCATAGTCCGGCACGTCGCGTTCGACGCTGGTGGAGTCACGCTCGTCGAAGCCCGCCATGGCGGTCAAGACGTGCGCGCAGTCCTCGGCCGAACGCGCGAAGCAGCCGCCCTGATCGAGGCTGGAGGCGAACGCGATCATACCGTAGCGCGAAACCCGGCCGTAGGTCGGCTTGATCCCGGTCACACCGCAGAACGCCGCCGGCTGGCGGATCGAGCCGCCGGTGTCGGTGCCGGTGGCCGCCGGCGCCAGGCCCGCGGCTACCGCGGCGGCCGAGCCGCCCGACGAGCCGCCGGGCACATAGTCGAGGTGCCACGGGTTTTTCACCGCGCCGTAGAAACTGTTCTCGTTGGACGACCCCATGGCGAATTCGTCCATGTTCGCCTTGGCCAGCGTCACCGTGCCGGCCGCCTGCAACTTCGCCACCACGGTGGCATCGTACGGTGCGATGAAGTTATCGAGCATGCGCGAGGCGCAACTCGTCTTTACGCCCTTCGTACAGAAGATGTCCTTGTGAATGATCGGCAGGCCGGCCAGCGCGCCCGCGGCACTCGCATCAAGCGCCGTCGCGCGTTCGCGGGCGGCGTCTGCGGTACGCGTGATCAGCGCATTGAGCGTCCCGGCATGGGCCTCGATCCGATCGAGATAGGCCTCGGCCATCTCCGCCGCGCTCAGCTCGCCGGCCGCGCGCGCCGCAATCAGTTCGGCGATGGAGCGTTCGTGGATCATTCGATCACCTTCGGCACACGATACAGCCCTTCGGCGGTGTCCGGCGCGATGGCCTGGAACGCCTCGCGATCGACCGTGGCCTGGGCCACGTCCGGGCGCAGGCGCGCGCTCAGATCCAGCGGGTGGGACATCGGCTCGACATTGTCGGTATCGGCCGATTCCAGATGATCGACCACATCCAGTATGCTGGACAACTGGGTCGCGTACTCGGCGATGGCGCCCTCATCCAGCCCCAGTCGGGCCAGACGGGCGACCTTGCGCACGTCATCGGCGGTCAGGCTCACGGCGGTAATCTCGTCGTTTGGATTCGTTTACAGGCGCGGCGGCCGCGCGGCGGCAGAACGTAGCATAATAACGCGATACGCGGTCATGGCTCATCCCGCCCCCGGCTTTTCAGTGGGATATGAGAGGTCGAGCGTTGCCGCGCCCGCGCGCCGTTGCTAGCATTGCGCACCTTTAGAGGGACCTTCGACCTGTTCGCGATCGAATCCGGGGGCCGAAGGTGGTTTGCATCGACGCCCGTCGATGTCAGGTGCGCGCTACGCGCGTCATATTTGCTGTGCTCGGTGAGCCTCATGCTGGAAAACTTTCGCGGCCTGTTCGTCAACGATCTCTCGATCGATCTCGGGACGGCCAATACCCTGGTCTATGCGCGCGATCGGGGCATCGTGCTCAACGAGCCCTCGGTGGTGGCCGTGCGCACCGACACCCGCGGCGGCAAGCGCATCGAGGCGGTCGGCACCGACGCCAAGCGCATGCTCGGGCGCACACCGGCGTACATCAGCACGATCCGGCCGCTCAAGGACGGCGTGATCGCCGACTTCACGGTCACCGAGAAGATGCTGCAGCATTTCATCCGCAAGGTGCATCGCAAGCGCTTCCTGCGGCCGATGACGCGCGTGCTGGTCTGTGTGCCCTACGGCTCGACCCAGGTCGAGCGCCGTGCCATCCGCGAGTCCGCCTCCAATGCCGGCGCGCGGCGCGTGTACCTGGTCGACGAGCCCCTGGCCGCGGCCATCGGCGCCGGCATCCCGATCAGCGAGGCGCGCGGCTCGATGGTGCTCGACATCGGCGGCGGCACGTCGGAAGTCGCCGTGATCTCGCTCAACGGCATCGTCTATGCCGAATCCGTGCGCACCGGCGGCGACAAATTCGACGAGGCGATCGTCAATTACGTGCGCCGGCAATACAACATGCTGATCGGCGAAACCACCGCGGAATCCATCAAGCACCAGATCGGCACCGCCTTCCCCGGCCACGAGATCAAGGAGATCGAAGTGGTGGGCCGGCACATGTCGGCCGGCGTGCCGCGCAGTTTCACGCTCAATTCCAACGAAGTGCTGGATGCGCTGCAGGAGCCGCTGTCCAATATTGTCTCGGCGGTCAAACTGGCGCTGGAGTCCACGCCGCCGGAGCTGGGCTCGGACGTGGCCGAACGGGGCATCGTGCTGACCGGCGGCGGCGCACTGCTCGCCGATCTGGACAAACTGCTGTCGGAGGAGACGGGCCTGCCGGTGATCGTCGCCGACGACCCGCTGACCTGCGTGGCCCGCGGCGGCGGCATTCTCCTCGAGATGATCGATCGCAAGTCGGGCGCACTGTTCGCACTCGAATAGTCGACGTTGCATGGGCCCGCCCTGCGGGCCTAACTTGGTGCGATGCCGGACCGCCGGCTGTCGCCATATTCGCTCCCCCGGGACGAGCCGTCTTGACTCGATGAGCCAACTGTTACGCGTTGTTGCCCTGATTGAACGCCCCGCCTGCGCCCGACCACGCCGGGCCGCGGACGATCGTCGCCGGCCGGCCGCCGGGGAGTCGCGCTAGTGCTCGGGCTGTCCGACGACGACAAACCACGCCTTCTGGGCCGCCGGATCGCGCCCGGGCTGAAGATCGTGGCACTCACGATCATTTCCATCATGCTGATGATGGTCGACAACGCGCACGACAGTCTGTCGTCCGTGCGCGGCGTGCTCGCGGTCGCACTCGAGCCAGTCCAGATGGCGGCCGAAATACCGGGCGACGCCTCGAATTACCTCAAGAACTACTTCGACCGCGGCGACCTGATCCAGAAGAACAAGCAGCTGTCGCAGAAGGTGCTGCTGCTTCAGGGCCGACTACAGCAGCTGGCGGCGCTGCAGGCGGAGAACGAACGCATCCGCGCCCTGCTGGCCTCGGCCAGCTCGATCGATCAGAACGTGCTGATCGCGCGGATACTGTCGGTCAGTCCCGACCCGTATCGCCAGTATGTCAAGCTCAACAAGGGCAGTTCGGACGGTGTGTTCGTCGGCCAGGCCCTGGTCGACGCCCACGGCATCATGGGGCAGGTCACCAATGTCACGCCGCTGGATTCGCGCGCGATCCTGATCAGCGATCCGAACAATGGAATCCCGGTCCAGATCAACCGCACGGGGCTGCAGACCATCGCCCAGGGCACCGGCAGTTCGGAAACACTCACGCTGCCATTTCTGCCCAACAACGCCGACGTCAAGGTCGGCGACCTGCTGGTGTCCTCCGGGCTCGGCGGACGCTATCCGGCGAACTATCCGGTGGCCAAGGTCACGCATGTGGTGCATCGCCCGGGCGAGGAATTTCTCTCCGTGACGGCCCAGCCGACGGCCGATCTCGATCGCGGGCGCGAAGCGCTGCTGGTCTGGAACACGGCCGACCCGACGCAGTCGACGCCGGACAACGCAGGCAAATCGGACAAACCCGCCGGTGATAACGGCGATGGCGCCAGCGGCACGCCCCGGCAATGATCATCAACCAGCGCGTCAGCGGCCTGCTGATCGTGGTCAGCCTGGCCGTCTCTCTGGTGATCACACTGTTGCCGATGCCGGCAGCCGTTGCCGCCGCTCGACCGGCGTTCTATACCATGACGGTGCTGTTCTGGACCGCGAACCAGCCCCGTTGCTTCGGACCGGTCGCGGCCTGGTTCGCGGGACTGGCGATCGACGTGCTCTACGGCACGCCGTTTTCCGAGCACGGTCTGGCCATGGCGGTCGCCGCCTATGTCGTGGTCAAGGCGCGCGAGTTCTTGTGGAGCTTTCCGCTGATCCAGCAGGGCCTGCTGATGCTGCCGGTATTCGCCCTCTACGAGTTCGTTCTGTTCTGGATCGACGGGGTGGCCGGGCTGGACGTAAACCAGTGGTGGCGCTGGCTTCCGGTCCTGTCCTCGGCGGCGCTCTGGCCGATATGGGCGTTTGTTCTGGAACGGATCGCCGAATTAGAGGTCGGATAGTCGACAAGGGGTTACACCGGAACCGACGTCGGCGCGCAGCCAATCGCGCCACGACGGTTTCATGCCGGACATCAGGGTAACGACGAGCGGATATGGCCGCGGACGACGCAATCAAAAACCACGCGGCCGAGCGACGCCTGTTTCTCATTCGCACGGTGGCGGCCAGCCTTCTGCTGCTGACCTTGATCGGCATGCTGATCGCGCGTGTCGTGTACCTGCAGGTGTATAAACACGGCTACTACGAGACCCGCTCGCAGGACAACCGCATGCGCGTGGAAGTGGTGCCGCCGGTACGCGGCCTGATCTACGACCGTCACGGCAACCTGCTGGCCAACAACCAACCCGCGTACCGGCTGGAAATCGTGCCCGAGCAGGTCAGCGACAGCGTGAAATCGACCATCGCCCGCCTGTCGAAGATCGTCGACATCAGCAAGGCCGACAAGCAGCGCTTTTATTCGCGCGAGAAGCAGACACCGTCGTTTCGTGGCACGCCGATACGGCTGAGCCTGAATCAGGCCGAGGTCGCCCGCTTCGAGGTCAACCGCGATCGTTTTCCGGGCGTGGATATTCGCGCCGGGCTGACCCGCAACTACCCGCTCGGCAAGTACGCCTCGCATCTGGTCGGCTATGTCGGCGGCATCACCGCCTCCGATCTCGACGGCTTGAACAAAAAGCGTTATCGCGGCTCATCGCATATCGGCAAGGCCGGCGTGGAGCTGTCGTACGAGTCGCGGCTGCACGGCTATCCGGGCTCGCGCGTGGTCGAGACCAACGCCGCCGGGCGCGCCCTGCGCCAGCTCGACATGCACCCGGCCACCGCTGGCGACAGCCTCGTGCTCACGGTCGATTCGGCGCTGCAGAAGGTCGCCTACAACGCCCTGGGCGACCAGGACGGCGCGGTGGTGGCGCTCAACCCGAACACCGGCGGCGTACTCGCCATGGTCAGCAAGCCGGGATACAACCCCGACCTGTTCGTCAACGGCATCAGTCACGCCAACTACAGGCGGCTGCTCAACAATCCGCACAAGCCGCTGTACAACCGCGCATTGCAGGGCCAGTACCCGCCGGGCTCGACGATCAAGCCGTTCATGGCCATCGGCGCGCTGGAAACCGGGGTGATCGATCCGGACAAGAAAGTGTGGTGTCCCGGCTACATCACCCTGCCCGGCTCGAACCATCGCTATCGCGACTGGAAACGCTCCGGCCAGGGCTGGATCAATCTGACCCAGGCGATCGAGCGCAGTTCCGACGTCTATTTCTACAAACTGGGCATGAAACTCGGCATCGACAATATCCATCGCTACGGCTCGATGTTCGGTTTCGGCCAGAAGACCGGTATCGACCTGCCGCGGGAGAATGCCGGCATCATGCCCTCGCGCGCATGGAAGCACGGCAACCGGCACCTGCCATGGTACCCGGGCGAGACGCTGATCACCGTGATCGGCCAGGGGTTCATGACCGCCACGCCGCTGCAGCTGGCCCAGGCCGTGAGCGAGATCGCCGAGCGCGGTCATGCCTACAAGCCGCATGTACTCAAGGCCTGGAAGGATCCGCAGACCCATACCACCACCGACTACAAGCCGAAGGCGCTGCCGCCGATCGAACTCAAGGACAAACGCCACTGGGA
Source organism: Salinisphaera sp. SWV1 (assembly GCF_052044155.1). Classification (NCBI taxonomy): domain Bacteria; kingdom Pseudomonadati; phylum Pseudomonadota; class Gammaproteobacteria; order Salinisphaerales; family Salinisphaeraceae; genus Salinisphaera; species Salinisphaera sp. SWV1. Next base: position 114,038 of record NZ_JBQDYE010000007.1, on the reverse strand, counting down.
CATCGTCATCAACGCCATGAAGGGCGTGATCGACAATCCGCACGGCACCGCCCATTACTACGTGGGCCAGCACCTGAAGTACCCGATCGCGGGCAAGTCGGGCAGCGCCCAGGTGGCCGATCTGCCGCAGAATGAAGTGGCCCCCGATCTCGACAGCATTCCGCATCGCCTGCGCGAACACGCGTTGTTCATCGCCTTTGCGCCGATCCAGCATCCCAAGATCGCGATCGCGGTGCTGGTCGAACACGGCGGCGGCGGCTCGAGCGTGGCCGGCCCGATCGCCCGGCGCGTGATCGACAGTTACCTGGACAGTCTGTCGAACAGCAAGACACTGCAAGCCAACCAGTCGGGCAACAAGACGGGCACCGACTCATGAGCACGACCACCCGTGAACGTCCGGCGACACTATCGGAATGGCTGGCCCACTGGCACATCGATGTACAGCTGTTCGCCGCGCTGCTCTGCTGCGCCCTGCTCGGCCTGTTCGTGCTGTACAGCGCCTCGAGCCGCTCGGCCGACGTCGTGATCGATCAAGCGATCCGCCTGGGCATCGGCCTGTCCGCCATGATCGCCCTGGCCCAGGTCCCGCCGCACTGGTATCGCGCCGCCGCCCCCTGGGTTTACGTAGTCGGCCTGTTGTTGCTGATCGCGACCCTGGTGCTCGGCGATGCGGCCATGGGCGCCAGGCGCTGGCTCGATCTCGGCGTGGTGCGTTTCCAGCCATCCGAAATCTCGAAGCTGGTGGTGCCGCTGACCATCGCCGCGTACTTCCATCATCGCAGTCTGCCGCCCAGGCTTACCGACGTCGCGAAGGCCAGTCTCATCATCGCCATGCCGGTGGCACTCGTGGTGCGACAACCGGATCTGGGCACCGCGCTGCTGATCGTGGCCGGCGGCGGCTTCGCGCTGTTCTTCGCCGGGCTGCGCTGGCGCGTCATCATCCTGTTGCTGATACTCGCCGCGGCCGCCGCCCCGCTGGTGTGGTTCAACCTCCACGACTACCAGCAGCAACGGGTGCTCACCTTCCTCAATCCGGCGCGCGATCCGCTCGGGGCGGGTTATCACATCACCCAATCCAAGATCGCCATTGGCTCGGGCGGCGTATTCGGCAAGGGCTGGCTCAACGGCAGCCAGGCACATCTGAATTTCCTGCCGGAATCGGATACCGACTTCGTGTTCGCCGTCTATGCCGAAGAGACCGGCCTGTTCGGCGTACTCGGCCTGATGGCGATCTATGGCTTCATTGTCGCCCGCGGACTGTTCATCGCAGTCAAGAGCCAGGATACGTTCCAGCGCCTGACCGCGGCCAGCCTGTCGCTGACCTTCTTCTTCTATGCATTCGTGAACATGGGCATGGTCGCCGGGCTGCTGCCCGTGGTCGGCGTGCCGCTACCGTTGATCTCCTTCGGCGGCACGTCGATGGTCATGCTGCTGGCCTCGTTCGGCATCCTGATGTCGATCCACACCCACCGGAAGTTACTCGCGACATGACGATTCTCGACCCCGGACGGATGCGGGGCGCCGCCCTGGCGCTGACTCTGGCCCTGATCCTGGCCGCCCCGGCGGGACGGGCGGATACCCCCCACGGCGACTACGCCAACTCGGCGGCCGGCCGCAAACTGATCCATCGACTGCATCAGGACAAGGGCATTCCCGAAGCGACCACGCGGAAGCTGCTCGGACAGGCACAATACAAGCCCGGGATCATCGCCAAGATGCGAAAGCCGGCGGAGAAGACGCTGACCTGGGCCGAGTATCGGCCGATCTTCGTCCAGCCCAAGCGCGCGCGCCAGGGGGCGGCCTATATCAACGCGCACCGCAAGCTGTTCGAAAAAGCGCAGGCAAAGTACGGCGTGCCCGCCTATGTGATCGCGGCCATCCTGGGCGTGGAAACACGCTACGGCCGCTACATCGGCAAGGATCGCGTGCTCGATGCGCTGTCCACGCTGGCCTTCGACTATCCCGAGCGCTCGCGCTTCTTCACCAAGGAGCTGGGAGAGTTCATCGCCCTCTGCGTCGACGAGAAACTCGACTGCACCCACGATGTCGGCTCCTACGCCGGCGCCATGGGGCTCGCCCAGTTCATGCCGTCGAGCTATGCCGCCTACGCGGTCGATGGCAACGGCGACGGCCGGCGCGATCTCTGGCACGAACCGGCCGACATCATCGACTCGGTCGCCAATTACCTGGCCCAGAACGGCTGGCAGCGGGGCGAGTCGATCGCCCAGCCCGCAACGCTGGCAAAACCCAAATCCATCCACGATATCCATACCAGTACCCGCCAGCCGCGCTACCGCTGGGCCGAACTCAAGACCAAGGGCGTCAAGGTGGCGAATTCGCCGCCATCGGGTGCCCGCGTCGGCCTGCTCCGGTTCACCGGGCCCCACGGCCCCGAATACTGGCTGGCCCGGCATAATTTCTTCGTGATCACCACCTACAACAGCAGTCCGCTGTATGCGATGGCGGTTTACCAGCTGGGCCGGGAGATCGAGGCGTTCACGCATCCGGCGGTGGGCTCGTGAAGCCCGCGCCACGCCGGCTCGGCCGCCTGCTCGTCGTCGGCGGCATGCTCGCGCTCGCCGGCTGTGCCAGCGGGCCGGCACACAAGCCGCAAAAATCGCACGGCGGGGGCTACTATCAGAACGACGGCCCGCCGGCCGATACACACATCGACTGGTCCAAGGTGCACGATGCGGTGCCCCGCAACGTACCGCCGTCCAAGTACGGCAATCCGACCAGTTATACCGCCCTCGGCAAGCGCTACTACGTACTCAAAAGCGCCAAGGGCTTTACCCAGACCGGGCGCGCGAGCTGGTACGGTCGCCAGTTCGACGGCGAGCGAACGTCCTCGGGCCAACCGTACAACATGTTCGCCATGACCGCAGCCCACAAGCGCCTGCCGATCCCGACCTGGGTTCGGGTGACCAATCTGGACAACCACAAGCAGGTGGTGGTGAAGATCAACGACCGCGGCCCCTTCCACAAAGGCCGGATCATCGATCTGTCCTATGTCGCCGCGCGCCGCCTGGGCATCGTCGGCGAAGGCAGCGCACCGGTGCGTATCCATACCGTGACGCCGGCGACCATCGACCGGCCCGATACCGACAACGGCTCGTCGGACAGCGCGCAGCCGTCGCCCCCGCTGCGCCGGGCCGAAAACCCGCCCGCGGATGGCAAGCCTGCGCCCCATGCCGGCTCGTCGCGCGTCGCGGATCATACCTCCGCGAGCCCCGCCTCGACGAGCGCACCGGCGCGCTCGTCGAACGCCGCCGCCAAGGCCGCGCCACTGCAGATCGGTGCCTTCTCGAGCGCGGCTCACGCAAGCCGGGCGAAGGCCCGGGCGCGCGCCGCCGGGGTCGGGCCGGTGGCGGTGATCCCACCCTCGTCCAGGATGAAGCTGTATCGTGTCCGCGTGGGGCCGTTCAGTTCGCTGGCCGCCCAGGCGCGGGCGAAACAGCAACTGGCCGATGCGGGATTGCCCGTGCGCGAGATCAAACGTTAGCCGCGTCCGCGACGGGACGCTAAACTTCCCTGTCATCCAATGCCTTACATGTCCGCCAAGAGTTCGAGCCTGATGCACCACGCCCAACGCCTGTTCTTGTTTGTCGCGGCCCTGCTGGTCAGTGTCGCTGCATCGGCGGCCGACAACAGCCTGCCGATTCCGAGCGCGCCCTCCCTGGGGGCGAAAAGCTACATCCTGGTGGACTACAACTCCGGGCAGGTGCTGGCGGCCAAGAACCCCGACAAACGCATCGAGCCGGCCAGCATCACCAAGCTGATGACCTGCTATATCGTGTTCGACGAGATCAAGAAGGGCAATCTCAAGCCCTCGGATATGGTCACGGTCAGCAAGAAGGCCTGGGAAATACACGGCTCGCAGATGTTTCTCAAGGTCGGCGACAAGGTCTCGGTGGACGACCTGCTGCAGGGCCTGATCACGCAGTCGGGCAACGACGCGGCGGTGGCATTGGCCCAATACATCGCCGGCACCACATCCACGTTCACCGACTACATGAACCAGTACGCCAAGCACCTGGGCATGACCAACAGTCACTTCATGGACGTGAACGGCCTGCCGCATCCGGATCATTACATGAGCGCGCGCGACATCGCGACGATTTATGCCGCCATCGTGCGCAAGTTTCCCAAGCTGTACGACCAGTATTTCCACGAGAAGTCCTTTACCTACGGCGGCATCAAGCAATACAACCGCAATACCCTGTTGTGGTCCGATCCGCGCGTGGACGGCGGCAAGACCGGCCATACCCAGTCGGCCGGCTTCAACCTGGTGGCCTCGGCCAAGGACCACGGCATGCGCGTGATCTCGGTGGTCACGGGCACCGATTCGGAGAACGCGCGCAAAAACCAGTGCGAGGCGCTCATCAGTTACGGATTCCGCTTCTTCGACGACGGCAAGCTGTTCGACAAGGGCAAGGAAATTTCCCAGATCCGGGTCTGGAAAGGCGCGCAAAGCGAGCTCCCGGTGGTGGCCCACGGCCCGATCTACGTCGCCTATCCGCGCGGCCAGCGCGACGCGCTGTCGACCAGCGCCAAGCTGCCGGGACACCTCACAGCCCCGATCAAGAAGGGCGAACGCCTGGGCACGCTGTCGATCAAGTACAACGACAAGACCCTCAAGGAAGAGCCGTTGTATGCCGGCAAGTCCATCGCGGAGGGGGGCTACGTCACGCAATTCATCGACGATATTCTTATGATGTTCCAGTAGATTGCGCGCCGGCCGCTCGCTTTTCCGCGGGCCGCTGGACGCCGACACCGGCCCGGGAGCACAGTACCGCCATGCCCGAATCCAACGATGAAACCCTGCTCGAATTCCCCTGTGAATTCGCGATCAAGGCGTTCGGTCGTCACGGCACCGCCTTCGAGCAGACCGTCTACACCCTGGTCAAGGCGCATGCACCGGAGCTGACCACCGACGATCTGCGCAGCCGTGAGTCCAGCGGCGGGCGTTACATCGCGGTGACCGCCTCGATCAATGCCAAGAGCAAGGCACAGCTCGACGCGATCTACAAGGACCTGACCGACCACGATCAGGTGCTGATGTCGCTGTGAGCGCGCCCCCGATCGCCGTCCGCCGTTTCGGCTGGCAGCCACAACCCTACCGCCCGGTCTGGCAGGCCATGCAGCGCTTCACCGCCGAGCGTGGCCCGGCCGATGCGGACGCCCTGTGGCTGCTCAATCACGAGCCGGTCTTCACCCAGGGCCGAAACGGCCGCGCCGAGCATATCCTCGCGCCCGGCGATATCGAGGTCGTGCCCATCGATCGGGGCGGCCAGGTCACCTATCACGGACCGGGCCAGCTCATGGCCTATGTCATGCTCGATCTCAAAAGACTCGGCATCGGCATCCGCAGCATGGTCAGCGCGCTGGAAAACGCCATGGTGGCCACGCTGGCCGGTTACGACATCGATGCCCATGCCCGGCGCGACGCGCCCGGCGTCTACGTCGGCGATGCCAAGATCGGATCGGTCGGGCTGCGCGTGTCACGTTCGAGCAGCTATCACGGCCTGGCGCTGAACGTGAACATGGACCTCGAGCCCTTCTCGCGCATCGATCCCTGTGGCTATCACGGCCTCGTGATGACCCAGATCGCCGACCTTGGTGGTCCCCCGGATCTGGACCGGGTCGCCGCGGACCTCAGCGCTCATCTTTGCGCCGAACTGGGGTTGATCGCCGCCGACGCGCCGGATATCACCGGCGATCTGATAGGCTGGCGCGCACCCGAGGCCGAATCTCGCCCATGACCGATTCAATTGCGACGAAAAACACGGCCGACAACCTGGTCGAGGTGCGCGATCTGCATTTCCGGCTCGGCTCCCGCGTCATCTACAAGGGGGTCGATATCGATATCGCGCGCGGCCGGATCACCGCCATCATGGGGCCGTCCGGCACCGGCAAGACGACGCTGCTGCGCCTGATCAGCGGTCAGTGGCGCGCCGACTCGGGCCGTGTGCGTTTCGATGGCCAGTCCATCGCCGGCATGTCGCAGAAGACCCTGTTCGAACAACGAAAGCGCATGGGCATGCTGTTCCAGTCCGGCGCCCTGCTCACGGATCTGTCGGTGTTCGACAACGTGGCGTTTCCGCTCCGGGAACACTCGAAACTCCCGGAACGCCTGATCCGCGACATCGTACTGATGAAACTCGAAGCGGTCGGCCTGCGCGGCGCCCGCGATCTCGCGCCGGCCCAGTTGTCGGGCGGCATGGCGCGGCGCGTGGCGCTCGCCCGGGCAATCGCGCTCGATCCCGAAATGATCATGTACGACGAGCCGTTCGCCGGACAGGATCCGATCTCGATGGGCGTACTGCTGCGCCTGATCCGGCGGCTTAACGATATTCTGGGCCTGACCGCCATCGTGGTCAGCCACGACGTCAAGGAAACGCTCGGCATCGCCGACTACGTCTATGTCATCTCCGATGGCGAAGTGGTGGATCACGGCGACCCGGCGCATATCCGGCATTCCGATTCGCCCTGGGTGCAGCAGTTCATCACGGCGTCGCCGGACGGGCCGGTGCCCTTCCATTATGCCGACACACCCTACGGCGAAGATCTACTCGGCGGAGATCGGGCGTGAACCGAATCATGCGGATCCTGAACCCCCTGTTCGGCTGGCTGGCGGATCTGGGCCGCAGCGCCCTGTTCCTGGGCCGCGTGCTCGCCGCCATCCCGTCGCTTGTGGCCAAACCGCGGCTGGTGGTCGAACAGATCTATTCGGTCGGCGTATTGTCGCTGCTGATCGTCGTGGTGGCCGGCATCTTCGTGGGCATGGTACTGGCGCTTTCGGGCTATCGCGCCCTGGCCGATTTCGGCGCCGAGAACGCGCTGGGCACGTCGGTCGCGCTGGTCGTGGTTCGCGAGCTCGGCCCGGTCGTGACCGGCCTGCTGTTCGCGGGCCGCGCCGGCAGTGCGCTGGCGGCCGAAATCGGCTTGATGAAGGCCACGGACCAGCTCTCCGGCATGGAAATGATGGCGGTCGACCCGGTGCGCCGTATCATCGCGCCCCGCTTCCTGGCGGGCGTCATCGCCATGCCACTGCTCACCACGATCTTCTGTGTCATGGCGATCGGTGCCGGCGGCGGCTACTTCGTGGGCGTGGACATGCTCGGCGTGGATGCCGGGGCCTACTGGAACGGCATCCAGTCGAGCGTCGAGTTCAACCGCGACATCCTCAACGTATTCGTCAAGAGCGGCGTGTTCGGCGCCATCATCACCTGGGTCGCCGTGTTCCAGGGCTATCATGCACCGCCGACCTCGGAAGGGGTATCGCGCGCGACGACCAATACGGTGGTCATCGCCTCGCTGGCCATTCTGGCCGCCAATCTCATGCTGACCGCCGTGATGTTCAGCGGTTAGTTGAAGGAAAGACGCTATGCAATCAAGAGCCGTCGAGTTTCTGGTCGGATTATTCGTCTGCCTCGGGATCGCCGCCATCTTCATCCTGACCATGCGGGTGAGCGATCTGGCGCACACCGGGAATGTCCAGGGCTATACCGTCACCGCCGCGTTCAACAACATCGGCGGCCTGAAGGTGGGCGCGCCAGTCGACCTGGCCGGGGTTCGCATCGGCCGCGTGACCGACATCAAACTGAACCAGACCACTTACCGCGCGGTCGCCACCATGCGGATCCAGGATCAGTACAAGATTCCCAAGGATTCCGACGCCTCGATTCTGACCTCGGGCCTGCTCGGCGATCAGTACATCGGCGTCGGCCCTGGCGGTTCGACCGAGAACATGAAAAACGGCGACAAGTTCATCATCACCCAGTCCGCGATCGTGCTGGAGAACCTGATCGGCCAGTTCATGACCCGGATGTCGAACGACCAATCCTCCGGCGGCGGCGGGGGTGGCAGCTCGGGCAACTGACTCCGCTGCGTGTCGCGTCGTATCATACGGCACACAGGGCGTGCTCGAATCATGCATTACCTTCAGGACCGATTCAGGGCGACCATACAAACTCCCTGAAATTCGACGACCTATAAGCCAAGGGCTTTCATTATGCGTTGGACTCGCGTTTTCATCCCCTTCATCACGGTAGCGCTCATGGCGCCGGTTCTGGCCAGTGCCGCGCCGACGCCACCGCAACAGCTGGCGAAGCAGACCGTGCAGAAGGTCCTCAACGACCTCGACGGCCACCGCGCCGAACTGCGCCAAAACCCGAAGAAACTCCATGCCCTGATCAATCGCGACCTGGTGCCGTTGATCGACCTGCCTTATATGTCGCGGCTGGTGCTCGGCCGCTACTGGCGCCAGGCGTCGCCGGCCCAGCGTCAACGCTTCCAGCAGGCCTTCAAGAACATGCTGATTCGCACCTATGGCAGCGCCCTGCTCGGCTTCAACAACAACGTGAAGATCGAATACAGGCCGGTACGCGCGGCCAAGGATGCCAAGAACGTCACCTTCAATGCCATGATCCATTCGCCCAACGGCCAGGACACGCCCGTCAGCCTGCAACTGCACGAGGTCGACGGCCAATGGAAGGTCTATGACGGCAGCATCGGCAATCTATCGTTCGTGACCAATTACCGCGGCCAGTTCAATTCGGCGATTCGCCGCGAGGGGCTCGAGCATTTCATCGAGCAGCTGGAAAAACGCTACAACGGCAACACCTAGGATGCCCCGGTGAACCCTACCGGCAACGCCGATGTTCACACCGTGCGGGTCGACGGTGAACTCGATGTCGACAACGTGCCCGCCCGCCTGCGCAAGTCGGCGGCGTGGTTCAACCCCGGGCGCGAGACGGTAGTCGACCTCGGCGGCGTAACCCGGGCCGATAGTGCCGGCGTCGCATTGCTGCTGGAATGGATCCGCGAGGCGGACAAGGCCGGGGCCACGCTGCATTTCGCCAATGCGCCAGCGCAGATGCGCGCGATCATCGACTTCTGCGCGCTCAACGATGTGATTCCCATGCGTTGAGCGCGCGGCGCAGACCGCGCGCGTGCCCACCGGCGCCGGGCCGACTGCGCGCCGGCCCGGTCACGCGTTACGACCGGCGCAGCGCCGGATGCTCGGCGATCGCCGCCAACGACTCGGGGTTGGCGATGGCGCTGGACTGCTCGACCTCACGCCCGTTGAGCAGCCGCGCGACCGCCACTTCCACCTTCTTGCCGCTGCGTGTGTACGGCAGTGCCTCGACGCCGACGATCACTTTCGGCACGTGCCGCGGGCTGGCCTGTTCGCGCAAGCGACGCCGGATCGCGTCGCGCAGCGCATCGTCTACCGCGTAGCCGGCGGCCGGCACCACCAGCATGACGATGCGGTCGTCTTCTCCGGTCGATTGGGCGGCGACCAGGCAGTCCGCGATCTCCGGCATCGGCTCGATCTGACGATAGATCTCCGCCGTGCCGATACGCACGCCGCCCACGTTGAGCGTGGCATCGCTGCGTCCGTGGATCACCGCCCCGTGCGAGGTGCTGCTGAAGGAAATGAAATCGCCGTGCGCCCATACGCCGGGAAACCGCTCGAAATACGCCGCGCGATAGCGCGCGCCATCCGGGTCGTTCCAGAACGCGACCGGCATGGACGGAATCGGCTGGGTGCAGACCAGCTCGCCGCATTCATCGCGCACCGCGTCACCGGCTTCGTTGAACGCCGCGGCGGCCACCCCCAGCAGCCGGCACTGGATTTCCCCGCGGCGCACGGGCAGCGTCGGGCAGCAACCGACGAAGCAGGACACGATATCGGTGCCGCCGGAGATCGAGCCCAGCAATACCTCGGCCTTGACCTGTTCGTAGACCCAGTCGTAATCGGCATCCAGCAGCGGCGAGCCGGTCGAGAAGATCACCCGCAGCGCGGCGAGATCATGGGCCGTTCCGGGCGTAAGCCCGGCATTGCGGCAGGCACCGATCCACTTGGCGCTGGTACCGAAATGCGTCACGCCACGCGCGGCGGCCATCGCCCAGAGCGCGTCGAGATCGGGATAAGCCGGGTTGCCGTCGTAAGTGATCAGCTCGGCCCCGGCAAACAGGCCGGAGACGTGCCAGTTCCACATCATCCAGCCACAGGTGGTGAAGTAGAAAAACACATCGTCGCGCTTGAGATCGCCGTGCAGCACCTGTTCCTTGACGTGCTGGATCAACGCCCCGCCGGCCCCGTGTACGATGCACTTGGGCACGCCGGTCGTGCCCGAGGAAAACAGGATATAGACCGGCCGATCGAACGCCCCGCGCTCGAAGCTCGGCGGTGTGCCGTCGTGGTCGGCCAGGGCAACGGACCACGGCGTCATCCCGCGGTCGTCGGGCAACGGCTGCGCCGCGCCCGTATTGTCCGTGACCACGACATGCTCAAGCGACGGAATCCGCTCACGCAACGCCGCGATGCGGTCGAGTCGATCGAATGACTTGCCGCCATACCGGTAGCCATCGACGGTGACGAGCACGCGCGGCTCGATCTGAGCGAACCGATCGACGATGCCGGACACGCCGAAATCCGGCGACGCCGACGACCAGATCGCCCCCAGGCTGGCACAAGCCAGCAGCGCCACGATCGGCTCGTGCGTATGAGCCACCACGCCCGCGACGCGGTCACCGGCTTGTACGCCCACCGAACGCAGAAATGCCTCGAAGGCGCCGACCTGACGATACAGCTCACCGTAGGTCAGTGTTATCGGCTCGCGCGCCTCGGATAGCGCGGTTACCGCCCGGCGGCCGGCATCGCCCTCGATGGCCTCACGCAGCAGATTCTCGGCGAAATTGAAACGCGCCCCGGTGAACCAACGCGCGCCGGGCATCTCCAGCGTATCGAGCACCGCGCCGGCGCCGCGATCGCCGATGAAACCGAAATAATCCCAGAGACTGGACCAGAACGAATCCGGCTCATCGATCGACCACCGGTGCAGCGCCGCATAGTCGTCAACGGCAAACTCAGGTCCGCCCTCGCGCTGGGCCAGCCAGCGCAGGTAATCGGCCAGGCAACTGCCCTCGATCGTTTCGCGGGACGGCTGGTAAACAATCGGGTGTTCAGCATCAACGCTCATGCAGGCACTCACAAAATCGAATATCCGGAAATACGACACCGGCAGTACGGGGCAGCCGGACAATCGCCCGTGGCCGGAGATGGATCAACGCGCGCTATTTCCGCTGATAGGTTCCCACCAGTTGCGTATGCGCGATCACATGGCCCTGCATCGCCTTCAGCAGCGCGGCGCGATTGTTCAGGTTCGACGGCAGCCGCTCATCCAGCGCAAAGAGCTTGAAATGATAATGATGCACGCCAGCGCCCGGCGGCGGGCACATACCATGATAATCCGCGTGATGGGTGCTGTTGTCAGCCGTGACCGCCGGGCCCGGTAGCGGCTGGTCACTGGCACCCGGCGCCAGCACCACGATATCCGTCGCCAGGTTGTACAGCACCCAATGCGTGAATAATCCACCGGGCGCATCCGGGTCGTCCACGATCAGCGCCAGGCTTTTCGCCTGCGCGGGCACACCGGAAAAGGTCAGCGGCGGCGAGGTATTGTCGCCGCTGCAACTGAAACGCTTAGGGATGGGCTGGCCGTTGTCGAAGGCCGGGGAGTGGATCGCCAGCGCCGCCTCGGCCCGGGCGCTGCCGATCAACGCGAGCACCGTTACGATAACCCACCCCAGCCGATAGCCGATCGATTGTCTGCCCATTGCCGCGGCCCGCCATTTGGATTGGGCACTCAGATTATCAAGGACCCGGCATCGGCGTCCCGCGCCGACATCGGCCCGGCCCGCGCGATCAGCGTTCATGCCGCCCGCGGCCGGGGTCAGCCGACGAATCGCCGCGCGTTGGCGAACAGCCGCGCCCAGGGGCTGGCCTCGCCCCAGGAGTCCGGTGCCCACGATAGATTGACCGTGCGTGTGACGCGTTCCGGGTGCGGCATGCAGATGAATACGCGCCCGTCAGCATTGGACAGGCCGGTCACCCCCTGCGGCGACCCGTTCGGGTTGGCCGGATAGGATTCGGCCGCACCGCCGGCGTTCGCGGTATAGCGCATGCCGATCTGTCCGGCCGCGCCCAGACGCTCGATATCCTCGGCCCGGGCGAAACGGGCATAGCCCTCGCCGTGCGCGACCGCGATCGGCATCCGCGAGCCGGCCATCCCGTCCAGCAGTATCGCGTTCGATTCCAGGATTTCCACCGCGCTGGTACGGGCTTCGAACTGGCGCGACGCATTGGCCACGAATTCCGGCCAGCCCTCGGTGCCCGGGATGAGTTCCGACAGGGCCGACAGCATCTGGCAGCCGTTGCATACGCCCAGCGCGAACGTGTCATCGCGCGCGAAGAAATCGGCGAACGCCTTGCGCGCGTTGCGATTGAACAGGATCGACTTGGCCCAGCCCTGGCCCGCGCCCAGCACGTCGCCGTAGGAAAACCCGCCACAGGCCGCCACGCCCTGCATGTCGATGAGCCGGACCTTGCCGGAGACAACTTCCGACATGTGTACGTCGATGGCGTCGAAACCTGCGCGCGTGAAGGCGAACGCCATCTCGTTATGGCCATTGACGCCCTGCTCGCGCAGGATCGCGACCTTCGGCCGCTCGGTGTTGACGTACGGCGCGGCCACATCCACCGCCGGATCGAAGACCGGTTCGGCCGGCAGGCCGGGGTCGCTGGTATCCAGCAGCGCATCGTACTCGGCGTCGGCGCAGGCCGGATCGTCGCGCAGCGCGGCCATGGCATGACTGGTCGCTGCCCAAATCCGCTGGGCCGCCAGGCGTGCAACCGACAACACCTCGGCCCCGCCGTGGCGCGCCACGATGCGATCGGTCGTGTTGACGTCACCGATATCGGTGGCCGCCACGCCGGCATCGCGCAGCGTTGCGAGCGCGGCCTCGACATCGTCCGCCGCGACCTGGATCACCGCGCCCAGTTCCTCGGCGAACAACGCCGCCAGGGGATCGCCGTCGAGTTCATCCAGCGCCACGTCCACGCCCAGCCGCGCGGCAAAGCACATCTCGGCCAGGCAGGCGGCCAGGCCGCCGTCGCTGCGATCGTGATAGGCCAGAATCCGACCATCCGCGGCCAGGGCCTGCACCGCGGCGAAGAAACCGCCCAGCGTGGCCGGCGCATCGAGATCGGGCGCCCGGTTGCCCAGCGCGCCGTAGACCTGGGCCACGGCCGATCCGCCCAGACGATTACGGCCGGCGCCCAGATCCGCCAGAATCAGGCGGCTTTCGGTCACCTCAGGCGACACCAGCTGCGGTGTCAGCGTAGCGCGCGCCGATACCGTCGGCGCAAACGCCGAAACCACCAGTGACACCGGCGCACTCATCGTGCGCGCGCCGGCCGCGCCCGCCCAGCTCGCCCGCATCGACAATGAGTCCTTGCCGACCGGGATCGCCAGCCCGAGCGTGCTGCAGAGTTGTTCGCCCACGGCACGCACGGTGTCGTACAGACGTGCGTCCTCTGCCGGATCGCCGCAGGCAGCCATCCAGTTCGCGGACAGCCGCACGTCGGTCAGCCGGTCGATGCGCGCCGCCGCCAGATTGGTGATGGCCTCGCCGACCGCCATACGGCCGGACGCCGGCGCATCGATCAGCGCGACCGGGCTGCGCTCGCCCATGGCCATCGCCTCCCCGGTATCGCCGGTGAAGGCGGTTGTGGTCACCGCCACGTCGGCCACCGGCACCTGCCACGGTCCCACCATCTGATCGCGCGCGGTCATGCCGCCGACGCTGCGATCGCCGATGGTGATCAGAAACGACTTGCTGGCGACCGTCGGCAGCCCGAGCACGCGCTCGAAGGCGTCGGCGATATCGATGCCGTCGCGATCCCAGGCCGGCAGCTCGCTCTTTGCGTGCGCGGCCTCGCGCTGCATGCGCGGCGCCCGGCCCAGCAGCACATCCATTGGCATGTCGACCGGGCGTGCGGTCTCGGCCGTGGCGGCTTCGCCGTCCTCGACCACCAGGTTCGGCTCGGCGGTCGCCCGGCCCACCACGGCATAGGGGCAACGCTCGCGCTCGGCGAGGGCCTCGAACACATTCAGCGCATCCGACGGAATCGCCACGACATAGCGCTCCTGCGATTCGTTGCACCAGATTTCCATCGGCGACAGGCTCGGATCGGCCGACTGGATGTCCCGCAGGCGGATCGAGCCGCCCCGATCATCCGCATCGATGATCTCGGGCAGCGCGTTGGACAAACCACCCGCCCCCACGTCATGAATCGAGGCAATGGGGTTGCTCTCGCCCAGTGCAATGCAGCCCTCGATCACTTCCTGGGCGCGCCGCTGCATTTCCGGGTTGGCACGCTGGACCGAGGCGAAATCGAGCTCGGCGGACGCCGAGCCGCTGGCCATGGACGAGGCCGCGCCCCCGCCCAGGCCGATCAGCATGGCCGGGCCGCCCAGCACGATCAGGCAGGCCTCGACCGGCACTTCGTGCTTTTCGACGTGGCCCGGGCGCACATTGCCCATGCCGCCGGCGATCATGATCGGCTTGGCGAAACCGCGCAGGCCCGTGGCCGCCGATTCATACTGGAAGGTCCGGAAATAGCCGCCCAGCGCCGGCCGGCCGAACTCGTTGTTGTAGCGCGCCGCCCCGATCGGGCCTTCGAGCATGATATCCAGCGCGCTGGCCAGATGCGCCGGCGCATCGGCATCGGTTTCCCAGGGCTGCAGCGCCCCGGGGATGCGCAGATCGGCGACCGAGAAACCGGCCAACCCGGCCTTGGGCTTACCGCCGCGGCCGGTGGCGGCCTCGTCGCGGATCTCGCCGCCGGCGCCGGTGGCCGCGCCCGGCGCCGGGGCGATCGCGGTCGGGTGGTTGTGCGTTTCCACTTTCATCAACAGATGCACGTCTTCGTCGACCAGGCGATAGACGCGATCGCGATCCACCGTCATCCGGCTCGCGGCCGGGCCGGTGACCACCGCGGCATTGTCGCGATAGGCCGACAGCACGCCCTCGGGCGCGGCCCGGTACGAACTGCGGATCATGTCGAACAGCGAGGCCGCCCGCGGCTCGCCATCGAGGGTGAATTCGGCGTTGAAAATCTTGTGGCGACAGTGCTCGGAATTGATCTGGCCGAACATCATGAGCTCGACATCGGTCGGATCGCGATCGAGCGCCGCGTACTGCTCGGCGAGATACTCCAGTTCCTCGTCGGCCAGCGCCAGCCCCCAGTCGCGGTTGGCCGTGCGCAGGGCTTCCATACCCTTGCGGGCGAGAGGAACGCGCCGCAGCCGGCGCCGCTCCGGGACGGTGAACAATGTGTTCAGCAGTGCCCAGTCGTCGACGATCGATTCGGTCATCGGATCGTGCATTGCCCCGGAAGCAGCCAGCGCCGCCGCGCTCGGCGCGTTGTCGCCGAAACGATAGACCAGCGCGCGCTCGAGCCGGACCAGCGTCTTCACGCCGCTGTTGCGGGCGATGTCCTGGGCCTTGGTCGACCAGGCCGAGACCGTACCCAGGCGCGGCACGACAACCACGCCCTGCGCCCGCGGCGCATCGCCGTCGACCGCCAGCAGACGATGCAAGCGCTCTTGCGTGGCATCGTCCGGCTCGGCGGAAAACGCAGCGATATAGATTGCCTGCACGGCGATCCTGTCGACCCCAAACCCGGCCCGGGCCAGGCCGGCGACCAGACGCTCACGCTCGAAATCGGCCAGCGCGGTCTCGCCGGCATAGATTTCGACCGTCGTTATCGATTCACCAGACTTCGCCACGACAGACCCTCGTTTTGGTTGGCGACATGCACCCAGTCCGGCGTGCAGGCCAGCGCTTGTGCCAGCGCGGCCCGGGCCAGTTCCGGGCGATTGTTGGATTCGGACAGATGCGCGACCACGACATGCTGCAGCGCCCGGGTATCGATATCCGCTACCAGTGCGGCGGCGTCGGCGTTGCTCAGGTGGCCGAGCCGGCCGGCCACGCGGGCCTTGAGGCTGGCCGGATACGGCCCGCCTGCCAGCATGTCGGGATCGTGATTGGATTCGATGATGAGTGCGTCGCAGGCATCGACCATGGCACGGACATGCGGCGTCACGTGGCCGATATCCGACAACACGCCCAGCCGCTGCGCGCCGTTGCCGATGACAAGCTGCGCGGGTTCGCGCGCGTCATGCGGCACCGGATACGGGAATAATTCGAGATCGCCGATGGCGAAGGGTTCGTGCGGGGAATACAACTCGGTGGCCGCGAGCTCGCTGCCGAGCGTCGCCGCGTGTGTGCCCGGCGTAAGCCAGACCGGCAGGTCATGCGCACGCGAGAAGCGTGATACGCCCTTCCAGTGATCGTCGTGTTCGTGGGTAATCACGAGGGCATCGATATCGGCGGGCACGAGTGCCAGCCGCGCCAGGCGTTTCTCGATCTCGCGGGCGGAAAACCCGCAATCGACCAGAAGCCGCGTGGCGCCCTGCTCGACCACCAGCGCGTTGCCCTTGCTGCCGCTGCCCAACAGGGCGAAGCGCATGGCCGCCATACTCAGGAGTGGCTGCCGGAGCCGTGGCCTCCCGAGCCGGGCCCCTGTCGGGTATAGACCGGAAACGGGCGCACCTTCGATTCGCCGTCGGCCGGCGTGATCTTCGCCGTCCCGCGCCGCTCGACCTCGTCGATGCGGATGATCGCGTGCATGGGAACGTAGCTGCGCTTGACCTCGGCGAACTCGTCGGCGAGCTTCTCCTCGGCCGGATCGATCACCAGCGTGGTGCGCTCGCCGAAGACCAGCTCCTCGATCTCGACGAAACCGAACAGGCCACCCTGGGCGACCGAGCGCGCATAGACCTCGTATACTTCGCCCTGGTTGTAGAACGCCACGCGATACAACCGGCGATGGGAATCGGCGTTGGCCATGGGGCGAATCGATCGATGATCGGGTAGAGAAATGGCGGAGAGGGTGGGATTCGAACCCACGTGGGGCGGTTAGCCCCCAACCGATTTCGAGTCGGTGCCGTTATGACCGCTTCGGTACCTCTCCGTTGCTTGTCCGCAGCTGCAGATCGCGACTGACCCCGGCTGCGAAGTCGCGTATCTTAAACGATACGGATCGCTTTCCCAACACTTGATTCGATAATTCTTACAGAAACGTGCCCGATACAATCCGCGGGCCGGGTGCCGGTTCGCGGCGCAGGGCCTCGACACTATTTCCAGGACGCCGCTTCGGCCCGCTGTTCGCGCTGATCGTATTGATCGGGGCCGGCGCGTTGTTGACCACCTGCGTCCATCGTCCCGATGCCCTGACCCAGGTCCAGCGCAGCGGCGTGTTGCGCGTGGCCACGATCAATTCAGCCCGCACTTATTATCTCGGCCCGCACGGCCCCAAGGGGTTCGAATACGACCTGGCGCGCGGCTTCGCCCAATCGCTGGGCGTAAAACTCCGCATGGTCATCGTGCCGGATCGGGCCGCCATCATCCAGGCGGTGAACAGCGGTCGGGCACAGATCGGCGCGGGGCTGGCGATCAGCCCCGGGCGCGATGCCCGCGTGCGCTTCACCCCGCCCTATCTCAGCACCCCGCTGGATGCGGTCTATCGCCAACACGCGAGCAAGCCGACCAAACTCGCCGACCTGTCGGGCCGGCTCGTGCTGCCGGATAACAGCGCGCTGGCGGCCTGGCTGCACCGGCGCCATCCCGACCTGCAATTTACCGTCGACCGGACCGCGAACACCGAGGAGCTCATGGCCCGGATCGCCCATGGCGATATCGATGCCACCGTGGCCAACGCCGACCTGGTGGCCATGAACCAGCGCTATTACCCGAAGTTACGCGTCGGGTTCACATTGAAAGGCGTGCGCCAGCAGATGGCCTGGGCGTTCGCCGGCACCGCGCTTGGCCACCGGCGGGACGGGCTCTACAACAAGGCGATCGCCTACCTCGTACAGGCGCGATCCAAGGGCCGAATCAAGATCCTGCACAACCGCTACTTCGGTCATGCCGCGCGCCTGGGATTCGTCGGCGGCGCCGAGTTCGCGCGCCAGGTCAAAAAACGACTGCCGCGCTGGAAGCACTATTTCAAGAAAGCCGGCCGGGAATACGGCGTGGACTGGCGGCTGCTGGCGGCTATCGGCTATCAGGAATCGCGCTGGAACGCAAAGGCCGCCAGCCCGACCCACGTTCGCGGCATCATGATGCTGACCCGGAATACAGCGCAGCGCATGAACGTCGACAACCGCAGTAACCCGCAGCAATCGATCGACGGCGGCACCCGTTATCTGCTGCAACTGCGCAAACGCCTGCCCAAGACCGTAAAGCCGCCGGATCGCACCTGGTTTGCGCTGGCCGCCTATAACCTCGGGCTCGGTCATGTGCTCGACGCCCGGCGCCTGCTCAAGCGGGCCGGGCGCAATCCGAACGTCTGGGTGAATCTGCGCGATGCGCTGGGCTGGCTGTCGGAAAAGCGCTATCTCCAGCACACCCGCTACGGTTATGCCCAGGGCAAGCAGGCCGTCGCCTACGTCAGCGACATTCGCGCCTACTACGACATCCTGATGTGGATGACCAGCGACAAAAAGCGTCAGCACAAACCGGCGGCACTGGACGAACAACCCTCGGCCAGCGGCGCGGACCAGGGCGACGACAAGAACACGCCGCCGGATATCAGCATCACGTCACCCGCTTTCTGATAACGGTTTCTGGCGCTTGAAAGCCTCGTCCGGCAAGGCGCGGAGGGCCGCATGCCGGCTGCCAGGCCCCGGACGCGGGTCCTTGAAGAAAACGATCCGCAGATTCACGCAGATCGACGCAGATGCGGTTCTGCTTTCGCGGCATGGCGGATTCGAGGCGCGAACAGACGCCAAGTCAACAAACCCGGCGCAGAACAACGGGCAGGCGGTCATTCGCGCCGCGATCGAACCAAGGCCTCCAACGACCAACCGCCATCTGCGTGAATCGGCGTCGATCTGCGGATAAATGCCTTAAGGAACGAAGCGACAGGTCACGCGGCGCCCGAAACCAGGTCGGTCGCCAACCCAGTCCGCCAATGAACGCCGAGTACGCCAATGGCGGACTGGCATTTCGACCGGACGGATGAGCGGCGCCGTTGTGCTTTTCGGACTTCGCTCGGCGAAGAAAACTGTCCGCAGATCGACGCAGATGCGGCTCTGCTTTCGCGGCGTAGCGGATTCGAGGTGCGAACGGGCGCCAGAGTCGGGCGGGCTCAAAGTCTGCAAACGCGGCGCAGAACAACGGGCAGGCAGCCGTTCGCGCCACGATCGAACCAAGGCCTCCAACGACTAACCGCCATCTGCGTACATCTGTGTTGATCTGCGGATAAATGCCTTAAGGGAACGAAGCGAGCAGTCACGCGGCGCCCCGAAGCCATGGATGTCGCAAAATCCGGCCCGCAAATGAACGCAAAGTACGCCAATGGCGGACTGGCATTTCGACCTGACTGATAAGCGGCGCCGTTGTGCTTTTCGGACTTCGCTCGGCGAAGAAAACTGTCCGCAGATCAACGCAGATTTACGCAGATGCGGTTGTACTCTCGCGGCATAGCAGATTCGAGGCGCGAACGAGCGACAGAGCCGGACAGGACGCCTCACTCGAAGGCTCTCTTTGCGAACGAAGCGTCGACGGCGATTCGCGCCACGATCGAATGATCACCCCTAACGACTAACCGCCATCTGCGTAAATCTGTGTCGATCTGCGGACAAATGCCTTAAGGAACGAAGAGAGCAGTCGCGCCACGACCGAACCAACGCCTTCAGCGATTAACCGCCATCTGCGTAAATCTGCGTCGATCTGCGGACAAATGCCTTAAAGGAACGGAGAAAGAAGTCCTGCGGCGCCCCGAAACCACGGGTATCGCGAGTCCAGTACGCCACGCCCGGGCGCCGGGAGCTCAATGCGCGTCGGACAAAAAAAGAGCGCATGCGGTCCATGCGCTCCATGCGTGCGAGACTGGGCCGGATCAGGCCGAGAAACGGTTATGCAGACCGCATTCGCGGTTGCCCAGCACCTTGGTCGGATCGTAATAATTGTTTTCGTTCGGCAGACCGTGCTCGATCAGGTAGCGCTCCATATCGATCTCGGTCCATTCCAGCACCGGGGCGACCTTGACCACGCCACCGGGCTTGTCCTGCGACACGGTCTCCATGCCCTGGCGGAACGCGGTCTGGTCACGACGCACTGCGGTCAACCAGACATCCGGGCTCATTTCGCGCATGGCGCGGCCGAACGGCTCGAGCTTCACCTCACGGGTGAATTCCTCGTGCTGCGGGTCATCCACATCGGGAATACCCATGATGGCGTCACGCCGCGCCGCCGACATCAAAGGATTGAATACGTGGATGTTCAGGCCGAGCTCGGCGATCAGCTTCTCGGCGAACAGATAGGTCTTGCGCGTGGCGTAGCCGGAATCGATCCACACAACATCCATGTCCGGCTGGGCGCGCACGGCCATGTGCAGGATCACGGCCTCGTAGGGACCGAAGTTGGTGGTCACGATCGTGCGACCGTCGAGCTCGGCGGCCCAGTTCACGATCTCCTGCGGGTGCCGGCCGGCGAGTTCGGCGTTGGCTTGGGCGGTATCGATGTCCATAAGACAAAACCTCACTTGGAGAAGAGCGAGCCGATCACTCGGTCTCGAATGGCTTGGCGCCGATTTTAAGATCTATTCGGTTATTTTGAAGGGCCTTTTCAATATCGTTTGGTTATATTCTTAGCATCGCGCCCGCGTGCATGCGCCGCCCCGTGTATCGGGCTGCAAACTTGGCTACACTTGGGGGTCTACTTCTATCGAGTGCACGCGCTTCCTATGGCCCAGTACATCTACACCATGAACGGCGTGGGCAAGGTCGTCCCGCCGAAAAAGCACATCCTGCGCGACATTTCGCTGTCGTTCTTCCCCGGCGCCAAGATCGGCGTGCTGGGCTACAACGGCGCGGGCAAGTCGACGCTGCTGCGCATCATGGCCGGGGTCGACAAGGAATACGAAGGCGAAGCCCGCCCCATGCCCGGCATCCATATCGGCTATCTGCCGCAGGAGCCGGAGCTGGATTCGGCCAAGGACGTGCGCGGCAACGTCATGGAAGGCCTCGGCGACATCGCGGAAAAACTCAAGCGCTTCAACGAAATCAGCGAAGCCTTCGCGGACCCGGATGCCGACTTCGAAGCCCTGTTGGCCGAACAGGCCGAGCTGCAGGAAGCGATCGACGCCGCCGACGGCTGGGAGATCAACAACACGCTGGATCGCGCCGGCGAAGCCCTCAACCTGCCGCCCTGGGATGCGCACGTCGACAATCTCTCCGGCGGCGAGCGCCGGCGCGTGGCGCTGTGCCGCCTGCTGTTGTCCAAGCCCGACATGCTGCTGCTCGACGAGCCGACCAACCATCTGGACGCCGAATCGGTGGCCTGGCTGGAACGCTTTTTGAAGGACTTCGACGGCACCGTGGTGGCGGTGACTCATGATCGCTACTTCCTGGACAACGTCGCCGGCTGGATCCTCGAACTCGACCGCGGCCACGGCATCCCCTGGCAGGGCAACTATTCCTCCTGGCTGGAACAGAAGGAAAAACGGCTTGAGCAGGAACAAAAATCCGAGGACGCGCACCAGAAGGCGATCAAGTCGGAGCTGGAATGGGTGCGCAGCAACGCCAAGGGCCGACAGTCCAAGTCCAAGGCCCGCCTGCGCCAGTTCGAGGAACTGCAATCGCGCGAATACCAGAAGCGCAGTGAGACCAACGAGATCTACATCCCGCCGGGCCCGCGCCTGGGCGATCTCGTGTTCGAGATGAACGACGTCACCAAGTCGTACGGTGATCGCACGCTGTATGAAAACGTCTCGCTCAAGGTGCCCCAGGGCGCCATCGTGGGCATCGTCGGCCCCAACGGCGCCGGCAAGACCACCCTGTTCCGCATGCTCAACGGCGAAGAGGAACCGGATTCCGGCGAGATCCGCGTCGGCGACACGGTCGATCTGGCCTATGTCACCCAGTCGCGCGAGGAACTGAACTCGGACAAGACCGTCTGGCAGGAAGTCTCCAACGAACAGGACATCCTGACCATCGGCAACTACGAGATCCCGTCCCGGGCCTACATCGGCCGCTTCAACTTCAAGGGCTCCGATCAGCAGAAACGCGTATCCGAGCTCTCGGGCGGCGAGCGCAACCGGCTGCAGCTGGCCAAGCTGCTGCAGAAAGGCGGCAACACACTGCTGCTCGACGAGCCGACCAACGATCTGGACGTCGAGACCCTGCGCGCGCTGGAAGAGGCGCTGCTGGAATTCCCGGGCGCGGTGCTGGTCATCTCCCATGACCGCTGGTTCCTGGACCGCATCGCCACCCACATCCTGGCGTTCGAGGAAGACGACGTGGTGTTCCTGGAAGGCAACTATCAGGACTACGAAGCCGATCGCAAGCGTCGACTCGGCAGCGCCTCCGAAGGCTCGGCCAAGGCCAAGCACCGCAAGCTTGCCTGATCGCCGTTAGAACAGCACAACGCGACAAGCCCCGGTCGATCGACCGGGGCTGTTCCTGGTCTCGCCGCATCAGCACCGGGCCTCGCCGTTTCATAGCCGCCCGCCGCGCTGGCGCCGCGCATGCTCCCGCTTGGCGCAACTGATATCGGTCGCCAACTCGGGCTTCCGGAACTGCCCTCGTTGCCCATCAAGCGCCACTCGAATATCAAGCATGCACGGCAGCGCGCTGCCATCGCCGAACTGGCCGCCGCCTTCCGGGGCGCCACGCGGCATTGATCACCAACGCGCCCGGCGCGCACTGTCAGTCTTTGCCACATCCGGCGGCCTCAGCCCGTGACGCCGCAACCACGGCATCCACTCGATGCCCATGACTGAACAGCCGGCCGAATTCCTGCCCGTCAGCTGCTTTTACGGCTCAGAGCAATCCGACCCATACGGGCTTTCGGTTACACGCGCCTTTCGGGCCTTGATCAAGTGAATCAATAACGCGATGGAGGCCGCCATGAGCGCCCCGACGGGCAACCAGGCTGCGGCTATATGTGCGCCCAACGCCGCCGAACCGAGCGCGGCCCCGATACCACTGCCCAGATAATTAGCCGACGAATTCCAGGCGACGGATGCCGTAGCATGCCGGGGTGCATGCGTGACCAGGGCGTGCTGTTGCGGCGCCATGCTGGCCCAGCCACACAAGCCCCAGATAAAGCACCCCGCACCCGCCAGGGCGATCGGCGCATATCCAACCAGAACAAAACCCACGCCCAATAGCGAGATCAGTATTGACGTCGCTTTTATTGGCGTCACGTATCGATCGATAAACCGGCCAATCAACAATGCGCCCAGCATGCCGCCGATACCCCACAACCATATGAAAGTATCGGTCACAGCCCCCATGGCCCGGGAAGACAATATCTCAGCGATATAGGTATAGAGTCCCAGTGACGCGATGCCAGTCCATAGCGTCACACCCAGGGTGGATAGGGTAAACACATCCTTCAGCGCACCAAGTCGCTCTCGCCAAGCCATGGGTTCCGATCCGGGGTATGCACCGGCCCGCATCATGAGGCCGAATGCCGAAAGAAGCCCCAGAAAGACAATGAGCGCTATCGTCGACCGCCAGCCGAAATACGCCTCGATCAGGAGGCCGAACGGCACACCGAGGGCCGTTCCGACACTCAAACCGGCCAGCACCAGGGACAAGGCGCGACCGCGCTGTGACGGGCCCACCATGTTGGCGGCACTGGACGTCGCCAGCGGCGAGTACATGCCGGCCCCGACACCGGCAATCAAGCGGGCGGTCAAAAAGACACCCAATGTGGGCGCAAGCGCCGTGATTATGTTGCCGAGCGTGAACACGCCCATACCCGCCAACAAGGCCGCTCGCGTGGTATATCGTGCGGAAACCGGCGCCAGGGCAGGCGCGCTGATCGCGTAAGCGCCGGTAAACAGGGCGACGCCTAGCCCGGCCATCGCCTGCGTCGTTTGCAAGTCCTGGGCGATGTGCGGCAAAAGGCCAGCAAGCACATAGGCATCCAGCCCAAGCGCGAAACCGCCGAGCACCACCGGCCACAACAAATAAATCATGCCCCCGACTCCTGTCTCAACACCGTATCCAGGAGCCCCGGGAACTTTGCGTCCAACAACTCACGCCGCAGGCTGATCCAGCAGTTGCGGCCCTCCGCGCGCGTGGTGGTGATGCCGGCCTTTCGCAGCGTCCCGGTGTGATGCGTCACCGTCGATTTCGGCATGTCCGGCGCCAGGTCGAGACTGTTCACGGCATCTCGCCTGGCCAGGATGCGCACCATTTCCAGCCGTGTCGGATCGCTCAAGGCGAAAAGCACTTGGGCCAGGCTCACTTCCTCTGGAGACGGATGCTGATAGATGCGGGGCATAGCGCATTAACTGTTCGAATTTATTCGAACAATAATAGTTCGGCATTCGCCGAACAGTCAACGCGCGTTGGTCGCGGCAGATCGGGCTTGTATCGTCGCCTCGGTACGATGTATGGGTACGATCACTTGTATCGCCAGTGCGGCGCGCAGGGACACTGCTGTCAGCCAGCGCCCGAACCGGTAGGAGGCCGTCATGAGCGACCATTTCTTCGCCACCCATTTTGGGACCTACCGCGTGGATCAAACACCTGAGGGCCCCCGCCTGTCCGGCTGGCAAGCGGACCCACAGCCGACGGCCTTCGGCCTGAGTTATCTCGAGCTCGCTCGGCATCGCTGTCGCGTCGTCCAACCCATGGTGCGGCGCGGCTGGCTTGAAGGGAATGCACAATCGATACGCGGCGCCGACACGTTCGTTCCCGTGGCCTGGGATACGGCCACGCAATTCGTCGCCGATGAGATTGACCGAATCGCAGGCAACTACGGCAACCGGTCGATCTTCGCTGGGTCGTACGGCTGGGCCAGTGCGGGTCGCTTTCATCATGCGCAAAGTCAGATCAAGCGCATGCTCAACCTAGCCGGTGGCTTCACTGCGAGCCGACACAGCTACAGCTACGGCACCGCCAGTGCCTTTCTGCCGCATGTCCTTGGGCCGGAGTACGCGGGCACGAACGCCTGTGCCCCAAGCTGGGATCAGATTGTCGACCATACGGATTGCCTGATGGCCTTCGGTATGCGCCTGACCAACGCACAATGTGACCCGGGTGGCGTTGGACGCCATACGGTCGAACAGTGGCTGGGCCGGGCGCTCGATCGGGGAATGCGACTGATCGTGGTTTCTCCGGACACCGCGGATAGGCCCGACCACCCGAACGCGGAACATCTCGCGATCCGGCCAAACACCGATACCGCCTTGCTGCTGGCCTGCGCCCATGCTTTCATTCGAAACGGCGAGATCGATCAACGGCAAATACGGCAACTGACCACCGGTTTCGATCGGCTGGCCGCCTATGTCACGGGCGACGCCGATGGCGTGGCCAAGACTCCCGAATGGGCCGCGCGCATTACCGGCGTGCGTCAGTCGCAGATCGAGCGCTTCATCGAGGCGCTGCGCGTGCCGACCAGTCTATTGAATCTTGGCTGGTCCCTGCAGCGGGCAAGCGCCGGTGAGCAGCCTTACTGGATGGCGATCGCACTGGCTGCGATGCGCGGGCAGATCGGCCGGCCGGGCGGCGGCTTTGCGTTCGGGCTGGGCTCGGTCAATTCGGTGGGTCAGCCGGTTCGCCGTCTCAAGGCGCCCGGACTCGATCAGGGGCACAATCCGGTGAGCGACTTCATTCCGGTAGCCGCGATCGCCGACTTGCTCGCTAACCCCGGCGGCGCCCTCGAATACAACGGCCAAACGCTTTCACTGCCCGATATACGACTGGTCTACTGGGCCGGCGGCAACCCGTTCCATCACCACCAGGACCTGAACCGGCTGCGACACGCCTGGCAGCGACCTGAAACGATCATTGTTCACGAGCCGGTCTGGACCGCGACGGCACAGCATGCGGATATCGTGCTGCCCTCGACGCTACCGTTCGAACGCAACGACATCGCCGTATCGAGCCACGACCGGACGATCGTATTCAATCGCGCCACCCATGCACCCTATGCCGATGCCCGCGACGACCATCAGATCTGCACGATGATCGCTGACCACCTCGGCGTTGCCGATAAATTTGCCGAGCAGCGCAATACCGAAGATTGGCTGGCCTATCTATACGCCGGCTACCGAGAAAAATTTCCCGAGTTGCCCGACTATCGAACTTTTCGTCAAAAGGGCATCCACACCCTGGACGATGAACTGGAAGCGCCACGCTCGACGACGCTTCTGGCCGAATTTGCCGAGGCGCCCGAGGCTCACCCGTTGTCAACGCCCTCGGGTCGCATTGAACTGTTCTCTGAAACGATCGCGAGCTTTGCCTATGGGGACTGCCCGCCCCATGCAAGCTGGGTTGCCCCCAAAGAATGGCTGGGCGGCGAGCTGGCACAGACCTACCCACTGCACCTGCTTTCTCCACAGCCCGCGAATCGGTTGCACAGTCAACTGGACGCGGTAGGCGCGAGTCAGCGTGACAAGGTCGCCGCGCGCGAGGCCGCGGTGTTCTGTACCGAGGATGCCGTTATGCGTGGAATCCGCGAAGGCGACACCGTCAAATTGTTCAATGCCCGGGGCGCTTGCCTGGTCGGCGCCACTCTGTCGGAAACGCTGATGCCCGGCGTCGTCATATTGCCGACAGGGGCCTGGTATACCCCGGAAGATCCGACGGATTTTGCGAGTCTCGAACTGGCCGGCAATCCCAACGCAGTCACTCAGGATCGGCGCGCTTCCCGGTTGTCCCAAGGTAGTGCCGCACACAGTTGCCTGGTGGAAGCCGTACGGCACGAATGACGGCCACTCGAACAGGCCGTGCACGCGCATCCCAGCACCCACCGTTAATCGCTGCCGGTCGCGAAATAACGGCTCGGCGTCGTTCCTGGCGAGCCAGGACATCCCCGATCGCAACGAGGTTGGCCCGCGACCGAATCATCCGCCTCTACCGTGCGACGCGGCACCGAGTCGATTGTTGTTTCGCGCGTCATCGAAGCGTCTATCTCTGCAAGACAGCCGGCGCTACAACCTGGGCAGAGCCGTTATCAATAGACGGCCATCAATGGTTAGCAAGCCGACCCCAATCAACGCGACGCCCGCATAATCGGCCGGATGGAGTGATTCGCCGAGGACTGCAACGCCCAGGACAGCGGCCACCGCGGGAATCAACAACGTGACCAGCAACAGATTGGTCGCCCCCGCACTCTGTAGCAAACGGAAGTACAGGATATAGGCCAAGGCGGTCGAAAAGAGGCCGAGGGCGATGAGCGCCATCCAGACCGCCGGACCGATGCTTGTCGACGGCAGCGCCGAGCCGGAAACAAGCATCAGTAACGGGAGTACGAGGCTGGACATCGTGACCTGGCCTGTCGCGACCGCGATCGGGTCGACCCCCATGCGTTTGAAGCGGCGCCCGTACACGCCGGCGCAGGCATAAGACAGTGCCGCGCCGACGATCGCCAGTTGTGCCATGAGGTCCTGACCGAGGTGAATCGCGCTATTGCCACCGACAACCAGGGCAACGCCGAAAAAACCCACGACGACACCGACCACCTTATTCGGCGTGATCCGCTCGTCGGGCAAGCACACGGCGGCGACCAGTATGGTCAGAAACGGCGTGGTGGCGTTCAGGATGGAGGCCAGTGCCGCGCCGATCTGTTGTTGTCCCCACGCGATAACAGAGAACGGCACCACGTTGTTCAGCACGGCCATGACGGCGAACGCGGCCCAGGTGCGCCGATCACGCGGGATGCGGACGCCGGAGAGCAACGAGCCGAACCAGAGCGCGACGGCCGCCAGCGTAACCCGCAGGAATACGATCGTGAGTGGCGAGACCGAGTCGAGCGCGATCTCCACGAAGAAGAACGACCCGCCCCAGAGAAGCGCGAGCGCCAGGAGCATCGCCCACTCCCGTGCGCCCATCCGTGGTTTGATTGCACTCATTGCCGAGAACCTCGCGTGATACTGGACACGAGATAGTTCTAGCGGATGGCACGCCCCGGCACAGTCTAATTCTTGCGCTTGTTCTCAGCCGCCTGCGCTGCAGCCGTCGTTTGCGCGCGAGCGCCTGCCGGCGGATTGGAGTCCTTTGCTTCGCGCTCAAGCAGATCGCGCTTTCGCGCGACGCCCCATCGGTATCCCGACAGCTGTCCGTCGGTCCGCACGACACGATGACACGGAATCGCGATTGCCAACGGATTGGAAGCGCAGGCCCGAGCGACCGCGCGTGCGGCCCTGGGCGAACCGATTCGCTCGGCAATCTCGGCGTAAGTCGCGGTCTCGCCGCAGGGGATTGTTTGCAGTGCCTGCCAGACGCGCTGCTGGAATACGGTGCCTTGCAAGTCCAGCGGGAGATCGAGGCCGCCCCGGGGCAACGCCACGAACCCGACGACACGGGCGACATGGGCTTCGAACTCTGCATCGCCGCCCATCAGGTCCGCGCGCGCAAATCGATCCTGCAACTCGCGCACGAGCGCATCGGCGTCGTCGCCGATCGAGATGGCACAGATCCCGCGCTCCGTTCCGGCCACCAGGATCGCGCCGAAGTCGGTTTCACCGACAGCGAAGCGGATGACGTGATCGGCGCCACCGTCGCGATACGACCTGGGGGCCATGCCGAGTGAGCGAGCAGCCGACGTATAGAAATGACCGCTCGAATCGTAACCGGCGTCGAATACCGCATCGGTCACGCGTTGCCCGTTGGCAAGTGCGGTGCGCACGCGCTGCTCGCGACATGCGATCGCATACTGGCGCGGCGTCATCCCCACGGTCTGTTTGAACAGCCGATGAAAATGGAACCGGCTCATGCCGACGTACGCCGCGAGCTGGGTCAGTTGCGGTGTCTTCTCGCTTTCCTCGATCAATCGACAGGCGCGTGCAATCGTGTCGGCCTTGCGTTGCGCCGGCGCGATCCGGTCGGGCGTGCATCGCTTGCAAGGTCGAAAACCGGCCCGTTCGGCCTGGGCAACGCTTTCGAAAAACACGACATTCTCAGGCCGTGGCGGCCGTGATTTGCAGCTCGGCCGGCAGTAAACACCCGTCGTTTTAACCGCATAGACAAACACGCCATCGGCGCGGCCATCGTTGGCCAGGACCGACGCCCATCGGCTTTCATCGTGCTCTGTGCTCATCTCTGGCTGGCTCGATATTCGGGTACTGGCCATCAATCTACATCGACAACAAGCACGATGCGCTTTGAAGATTGCTCTGTAATTCAGCGAGCGAATGATCGGCGGCGGCGACCACGGCCCACCCCGCTGTCGCCCGCGATGCAATGCCGGCCATGGCTGTACGGAATGCGCCGCGCAACCGCCGCATGGCTGCGCCGACATGCTGACAAAAACCCGCTCAGCGTAACGCGTCAATCAATTTGCCGAGCCCTCTGATCGCCCTGTGCGTGGCCGCGTTCCATGGTTGCGCGCAGTTGAAACGAAAATGACCGGCAAAACGCGATCGGTCGGAAAACAGAGTTCCCGGCGCGATGCTGATGCCGAGTTCCAGTGCGCGGCGATGGAGGTCCCGTGAATCAACGGGATCCGGCAACGCGATCCATAGCAATATGCCACCACTCCCGTGCCGATCTTCGGCCTCCTCGGCTCAGCCGCGATATTCGGCGAAGCGATCGGCTATGGAAAAGTCCTGGCCGCCGTTCTGATTCTTCTCGGCCTGATCCTCATCACATCGGCGCAGTGGATCAGACAGCGATCGATATTGCGCCCATCGACCGGCTGAGCGCTGCCGAACAAGGTGACGCCGGCCCCCACTGACCGGCGCCTCGCCGTGTCTTTCAACCCGGCAGCGGACGCGTCTTCATCCGCGGCCGGGCATTGGCTAGACTGGCCGGATGCAAAATACAGACACGCTCGATCAAATCCTGTTCCAGCTGACCCGGCTGGCCGATACCGCCGAAGCGCGACTGGCCGATGAGCGCAGCGCGCTCGGCGGCGATATCGACTGGTCGGCCCATGCCTTTCGCTGGCGTGATGATGGCCGGCTGCAGGCGATTGCCGCGCCCAGCACCATGCCGCTCGACCGCCTGCACGGTGTCGACCGGCAGAAGGAACGGCTGGTCGCCAATACCCGCCAGTTCGTGGCCGGCCGGCCGGCCAACAACGCCCTGCTCTGGGGCTCGCGCGGCACCGGCAAATCCTCGATGGTGCGCGCGCTGTTGTCCGAATTCGCCGACGACGGATTGCGCATCATCGAGGTGCCGGCACATCGGCTGGTCGATCTGCCCGACCTGGTCGCCCGGCTGGGCGGGCGCGACGAGCGCTTCATCGTGTTCTCGGACGATCTGTCGTTCGAGGCCGGCGACGGCAGCTACAAGGCGCTCAAGGCGGTGCTCGACGGTTCGCTGGCGGCCGCGCCCGAGAACGTGCTGATCTATGCCACCTCCAATCGGCGGCATCTGCTGCCGGAGTATCAATCCGAGAACCAGGCGTCACAGACCGTGAATGCCGCGACCGGAGAAATCCATCACAGCGAGGCAGTCGAGGAAAAGATCTCGCTATCGGAGCGGTTCGGGCTGTGGCTGTCGTTCTATCCGTTCGACCAGGCCCACTACCTCGCCATCGCGGCCCGCCATCTGGCGGCCTACGGCATCGACGCCGAAGTCGGCACCGATCAGCCGTGGGAGCGGGCGGCGCTGCAATGGGCGCTGGCGCGCGGCAACCGCAGCGGCCGCACGGCCGAGCAGTTCGCACGCGATTGGGCGGGCCGCGACGCCTGACGCGCCGTTCGGCGCGCCCGGCCGTGTCAGCCGGGCGCGTCGGGCTCGGCGTATGTCAGTCTGACGCCACACACTCGGCAGATGTAAGCGGTCCCCGCCCGGGCTCGCTTGTGCCGGATACTCGTCAGCCAGGCCGGTTCGTCACAGCCACAGGCGTACCGATAACGCCTGAGCTGGCGCGTCGGCTGCGCGGGCAGTGCGTGGCACGGCGAGGCATCGACGCCGAAAGCCTGCATCAACGCCTTCCATTCCGCGCCGTGGGGCTTGGCGCGGCGACCGTATAGCCGATAGATCGCCACGTGCGCGACTTCGTGCGGCACCGTTTCCGCCAGCATCTCCTTCGGATGCGAGGCCAGCAGCGCGGCATTGAGCCGGACGTGGCAGCGCCGGGTGCGCCGGGCGAACACGGCCTGGCCGGCGGCGCGGCCGCGCAGATCGAAGCGCACTTCGGGCACGGGCAGCCGGCGCGGGCTGGCGCCGGTGATCTCGCGCGCGCGGCCGATCCAGTATGCGGTCAGCTCGCGGGCGCGCGCCTGCAGATCGTCGGCGTCATCGAGTGCCAGGGACTGTTGCTGTTTCATACGAGGCCCGCGTTGGTGCCGCAAATCGTGCCAGGCAAGGCGCGAACTGCCGGTCGTGGCGGGCCACGATCAAGATGAACAACGCCGCATGGCGCGATTTGCGGCACCAACCCCTTGGGACAGCGGCCCTTGGGCCGCAATCCAGCGTTGCCGCTCGCTTGTGTAGAACGACTACACCGCACTCGCGGCGCCTCGCCTTGCAGCCCAATGGCCGCTGGCGCGGTCTCGTATGAGGCGGCAACAGTCCCTGGATTGTGCTGAACAGGCCGCGCCATCGAAACCGTGGAGACAAAGTATCGGCACTCAGGATACCCGCTTGTGCCCGGTTTTGCCGCCGGCCGGCGCCTGGGTGAAGGCCTGCACCTGGGCCAGCGCGAGACGCTGGCGGCGAACCCAGTCGGCATCGTCCAGCTTGCCGCGCACGTTGAACGGAAAGCGCCGGCTCATCTCCGCGAGCCGGCGATCCGCGGCCTCGGCGGCGGCGCGCAGACGGTCGTGTTCGACGCGCAGCGCGACCACGTCGTCCGGCAGGCCGGGCCCGCGTACCAGCGCCCGGGTTTCCGACCAGGCGGCCACCAGCGCCGAGCGATCGCCGCTGCGGTAGGCGCGCAGGATCCGGGGCCAGAGGCTGGCGCGCGCGTCGTCCGCGGCCGCCGGGTCCACCGCGGGATGCGCCACGGCCACGAGCCCACGGAAGATAGTGCGCACGTCATCGGCCTCGGCGCGCGACAGGCTCGGCCACTCGCTGCGCGCGAGCACGCGCTGGTAGCGCGGCGCGGCCGCCGACTCGGCCAGATCCACCGCCAGATCGCCGAAGGCACGCCAGTAACGGGCCGCCCATTCCGGGCCATCGTGATAACGCCAGTCGTATTCGATCGACAGGGCATGCGCCAGCTGCCGACGCAACTCACGCGTGGCGACGCGCAGCTCGTCGTAGGCCGGATGGGCGCTGTGATGGGGGGCAACTCGACGGTTCGACATGGTCAGACTCCTGTGTCGCGAATGTCGCTGTTTCGACTCAAGACACAGCATGCAACCGCCGGTGGGTCAGAATACGACCCTGAGCTGTAAAAATTTACAGTTCGTAAATGGCCGCGGCGTCGGCCAGCCGCCGGGCGGCGGCCTCGCGCAAGGCCGGCGGCGCGACCACCTCGACCTCCGGCCCGTAGGCCAGCACATCGCGCAACAGTTCCTCGGCCGCGGCGTACGGCACGCGCAGCTCGTAGCGACCGTCGTCGCGCCAGGTGCCGACCTGGTCGGGATGCCACTGCTCGTCGGCCACCCAGCGTGCCGCGGCGGCGGTGAAGCACAACACCGCGGTATGCGCGGCCTCGCCGGAGAAGATGCCGTAACCCCCGCCGAGCCGGGCGTCCAGCGTGGTCGCGTCCATGTCGGCGGCCGGCGCGTCGCTGATGACCGCCGACTGGATCCGGTCGATCGAGAAACTGCGCAGGCCATCCGAGCGGTGGCACCAGGCATCCAGATACCAGTTGTCGCGATAGTAGACCAGCCGCTGTGGCGAGACTGTGCGCTCGCTGATCACATCCCGCGCCCGGCCGTGATAGCGCATCGCCAGCCGCCGCCGCATGGCAGTCGCCGCGGCCACGTCGGCGAACGCCGGCCCCGGGCGTCTCGCGGTCGCGCGCAGCACGCGCGTGCGCGCCGACAATTCGCCGGTGCCCATCGCCCGCGATTCCAGAATCCGCTCGAGCCGGCGCCGTACCGGCGCCAGATCGGCCGACAACAGCCCGGGCTCGAGTGTTTCCAGCAGCTGATCCATGGCCAGCAAAGACACCAGCTCCGCGGCATCGAACCACAACCCCGGCAGCTCGAAGCGCGCATCCGCTTCGCCGTGATAGTAGTAACCGTTGTATTCGCGGTCGTATTCGATCGGCGCATCGAGATACAGCCGCATCTCGCGGATAATGCGTTTGACCGTGGCCGGCGAGCATTCCAGGCGCCGTTCCAGCGTGGCCTTGGGGATCGGATGATGCGCGCCGGAGAGTTGCTTGTGCAGCGCGTAGATGCGGTCGAAGACGTTCATGCACCGAGTCTCGCATGTCGCGGCCGCCGTGATGAATGCCGTTTCCGAATGAACTTGTCGGCCCACGGCGGTCAGACGGTGGAACCCTTGACGCCTGCGGCAGGGAATCGCTTGCAGCGTCGCCCTGCAGTGGACAGACTGCCCGAACGGAATCCGACCAATGTCGCAGACCATTACTGCGCGCCCATGACCGAAATCGATACCCATGTCATCGCCGACCGACCGCCGAGCGACGCGTTTCGCTACCTCGCGGACTTTTCCACATGCGAGCAGTGGGACCCGGCGGTCTATCGCGCGGACAAGCTCAGCGCGGGCCGGCCCGCGGTCGGCAGCGAATTCCGTGTGATCGTATCGCTCGGCGCCCGCCGCAAGACGCTGCGTTACCGCATCGACGCGATCCAGCCCGGCCGGCGCATCGAACTCGTGGGCCGTGGCGCCGGCATCAAGACCTTCGAAACGTTCACCGTGAGCGCCGAGGATGGCGGCCGCCGATCGCGCATCGATTATCAGGGCCGCTTCTCGTTGCGCGGCCCGCTGGCCCGGGCGAAGCCGTTCCTGGCGCCGGCCATCCGGCGCATGGTGTCGCGCGCGGCGCGCGGCCTGGCCGCGGCGCTGGCCGTCGACACCCGAACGCCGCGCCAGGGCTGGCTCAGCTATGCCGCCGACCGGGCCATCCTGCCCGGCGAAGCGCTGTATACCGATCGCGGCTATTTCGCCATGGCCGACCGCTCGCACGGCGAATTCATGGACGGCAAGCGCGTCGTGGTGACCGGCGCGACCGGCGGCATCGGCCGCGCCATCGCCGCGGAATATGCCCGGCTCGGCGCGCATGTCACGCTTGTCGGGCGCGATGCCGACCGCCTGGAGGCGGCGGCCGAACACGTGCGCGGCTTCGCCGGGGCCACGCCGGACGCCGTGGATGTGGTCGAGGCCGATCTGACGAGCATCGCCGCCACACGCCGGGCCGCCGCGACCATCGCCGAGGATGCACCCAGGCTCGACGTACTGGTGAACAACGCCGGCGCGCTATTCAACGAGTACGGCGTGAGCGATGACGGCATCGAACGCACCGTGGCGGTCAATCTGGTGGCGCCCTTCGTGCTCACCGAATCCCTGATCGGCCCGCTGCAGGCCGCCGGCGGCCGGGTGATCAACATGGCCAGCGGCGGCATGTATGCCGTCGGCCTGGATATCGACGCCCTGTCGCCGTTGCCGGCGAACTATGGCGGGCTCAAGGCTTACGCGCGGGCCAAGCGGGCGCTGGTCGCGCTGACCGCGCACTGGGCGCGCCGCTACGGCGACCAGGGGCTACAATTCAACGCCATGCACCCCGGCTGGGTGGACACACCCGGCGTGCAAAAATCGCTGCCGCGCTTTCATTTCGTGATGCGCCCGGTGTTGCGCGATACGCGCATGGGCGCCGACACCGCGGTCTGGCTGGGTGCGGCACGGGCCGCGGCCGGGCTCAACGGCGCCTTCGTGTTCGATCGCAGGCCGCGGCCAACCGCGCTCGTGCCCGGCACCCGGGTCAAACCCAGCCAGGCCCAGACCCTGTATGGCTGGCTTCGCAACACCACCGGTCTGACCCCCCATGGCCTCGGATAGCGACGACTCGAAGAAACGCCGCCGGCGCATTCTCGGCGCCGGCATCCGTACGCTTTCTCGCGGCGCGATGCGCGGCATGCCAGGCTACGACCGCGCCAAGAGCCTGCACAAGACCGGCCAGGACTGGTACGACACGCTGGGCGGGCTCAAGGGCGCCGCCATGAAGCTCGGCCAGATCGCCTCGCAGTATCAGGATCTGCTGCCGCCGCAGCTGACCGAACAACTCGCCCGCCTGCAACGCAACGCCGAGCCCTGGCGCTTCGCCGATCTCGAACCCGTGCTCGAGGCGAACTGGACCGACGAACAGCGGGAGATGATCGAGCACATCGACGAGAACGCGATGGCGGCGGCCTCGATCGGCCAGGTACACGCCGCGCAGCTGACGGATGGGCGCGCGGTGGTGATCAAGATCCGTTACCCCGGCGTCGCCGACTCGATCGATGCCGACATCGCCAACCTGGGCCGGCTGCTCAAGTGGTCGCGCTTCCTGCCGATCGGCGGACGCGAGCTGGATGGCGTGCTGGGCGAGCTGCGCGAACGGTTCGTCGAGGAAACCGACTATCGCCGCGAGCTGGTCAACCTCAAGCTGCTGCGTCAGCTCGAACTGCGGGACTTCGAGCTGCCCGAGCCGGTACCCGAACTCTGTACCGAGGCCGTGCTGGTGACCACGCGGCTCGATTCGGCGCCGCTCGAGACCGGCCAACCGGCACTCGGGGCGGCGGTGGTCGAGGCGATCAATCGCCAGGTCTTCGAACTCGGCGCCCTGCACGCCGATCCGCATCCCGGCAATTTCGGCATCACCGCGGCCGGCACCATGGCACTCTACGATTTCGGTTGCCTGAAATATCTGGACCAGCCGACCCGGGTCGCCATGCGCGATATCCTGACCGCCGCCATGGCCGAGGACTGGGCGGGCGTACACGATGGCATGGAACGGCTCGGTGCGGTGCCCGAGGGCAGCTGGGAGCGCCATGCCGAGGTCTATCGGGAAATTTATGCCCGGCATGCGGAATCGGCCCTGGCCCCGCTGCGCGACCGCCGGCCCTATGTATTCGAACGCGACGAGCTGATCGATTCCATCCGTGCCGAGATCGGGCGTTCCATGGGTTACTGGCGTTATTTCAGAGCAGCGCCGAACATGGTTTTCGTCATGCGCACGCTGTCGGGGCTGTACTGGATACTGCGCAGCATCCACGCCGAAGTCGACCTGTACGGCGAACTGGAACGCATCGTGGCCGGCGAATACGGCCCGCCTGTACAGACCGACGAAACTCGCTGACAAGCCGCCCGGCGAGCGGCTAATCGGCCGTTCAGCCTGCCCGTCTATGCTATAGCCGTAAATCACAATCAAGGCCCGAGCTCACCGCCCTGACGGCGGCGAGCGGATGCCGATAACAGAGATTTCGGGTATGGAAAAAGGCGATCGGGCCGGCTTGACGGCCTTTTTCATAGGTTGTCTGTTCTTCGCATTTCTGGGTGGCGCTTATATCGTTCTGGCCCAGGTCTTTCCCTATAAATTTCTCGACAACGCCTATCGCGCCGGGTGGGCGCTCGTGCAGCAGAAGCACACGATCGACAACCCGTTCACGCAAACCGATCAATGGCGCAAGGCGCGCAGCGACAAGCGCGGCACCACCCTCTACGACCCGAAGCGCGCCTATAACGGTTATACGCTCTACACCTCGGGGGGCCGCACCACGGCCTATCTCATCGACATGCAGGGCCATGTCGTGCATCAATGGCACGCCGATTACTCCAAGCTCTGGCAGACCACGCCGGACGGGCGCGAAGCCCGGCCAGACAAGCTGATGTATTTTCGCAAGGCGGTGATGTACCCCAACGGCGATCTGTTGGCGATCTTCATCACCGCGGGTGATACGCCCTGGGGCTATGGCCTGGTCAAGCTCGACGCCAACTCGAACGTGATCTGGAAGTATCACGGCGCGACCCATCACGATCTGTATCTGACCGAGGACAATCGCGTGTTCGTTCTCACCGATGCCTACCGCGACCAACCGGTGCCGGGCTTCCCCAATCTGAAAACACCGTGGCTGGATGATTATCTGGTCGAACTCAACGGCAAGAACGGCCAGGTCATCAGGAAGATCTCGATCTTCGACGCGCTGTGGCATTCGCGCTACCAGGCCCTGCTCGGCGCCGACCCGAGTTTCGCCATGGAGGACCCGCTGCATACCAACAGCGTGCAGTATCTTGGCGACGCGCTCGGCAAGGCGTTCGCGCCGGCCCGGGGCAACGGCGATCAGGTGCTGTTGTCGACGCGGCATCCCGGGCTCGCCGTGCTGCTGGACGTCAAGTCCGGCCAGGTAACCTGGGCGCTGAAGGGGTCGTGGCTGGGCCAGCATTCCATGCGCGCGTTGCCGAACGGGCATTTCACCATTTTCGACAACTATGGCAACTTCGAGACGCACAACATGAGCCGGATTCTCGAGGTCGACCCGACCACGCACGCGATAACCTGGCAATACGAAGGCAATGCGCAGCACCCGTTTTCGAACCTGCTGCGCGGCGCCGTGGTCACGCTACCCAACGGCGACCGCCTGATCACCGAGTCCGACGGCGGCCGGCTGTTCGAAGTCGCGCCCAACGGCGACATCGTCTGGGAATACAACAACCCCATCCGCGGCGGCGACCACAATCAATACATCCCGGTGGTGTCCTCGGGTCAGCGCATCAAGCCCGATCAACTCGCCCCGGCCTTCCGCCGTTCGCTCAACACCTCGCAGGAGTGATGTCATGTCCCATCGTTGTTCCAACGCCCCCCGCTACAGCACATCGCTCAAACTGGGTATCACACTGCTCATCCTGCTGGCGCCGTTCGCGGCGGCCCAGGCCTATGTCGGCCCCGGGGCCGGGCTCAGCCTGCTGAGTGCGTTGTGGGGCCTGCTCTGCGCCATCGGCGCGGCATTCCTGTTCGTGATCCTGTGGCCGATCCGCCGGCTGCGTCGCAAGCGCCGCGAAGCCCGACAGGCCCGCGAGCAGCATGCAGACAACGCTGACAAGCCGGCGACCACCCAGACATCCGAACAACCGCGCGATCCGCGCTGATACCCGACCCCGCCGATTGCCCCGGCCGCCCGCTCCGGCGGCGTGGCCGGGTTTCGAGGCAAGGAAGCTTCCATGGGCCTGTTCAATATTCTCTCGCCGGTGTTCGGCGCCATCGACGGCGCGGCGGCATCCCTATTGCCGACCACGCTGCGCCTGGCGCTGTGGGCGGCGATTCTCGCCGTCGGCACGATGCTGCTGTACAAGGGACTATCGCCCCAGGCCCGCATCGGCACCGCCAAGCGGGAGGCCCGCGAGGCACGGCGCAAGCTCAACAGCTTCGACGGCGAGTTCGCCGATGCCGGCCCGCTGATCCGCGACCAGTTCCTCACCGCCTTCAAGCACATCGGCCTGGTCGTACCCGGCACGATCATCGCCGTGTTACCGCTGCTGTGCTTCCTGGTCTGGGCCGACAATCATTTCGACTACAGCCTGCCGGCCCACGGCAGCGCGCCCGACGTGGCCACCGTGCCGGCCGGTGCTTCGGGCGTGAGCGCACACTGGGACGCGGGCCGGACGCCGCCCGCTGTCTCGCTGGATGGCAACGGCACCACGCCGCGCGCCTATCCGATGACCGCGCCGGTGCCGATCATCACCAAACACGGGGCCTGGAACTGGCTGGTGGGCAACCCGCTCGGCTATCTGCCGGATGACAGCCCGGTGGAGGCGGTGCGCATCGCGCTGCCCGAACGGGAATTCATTCACTTCGGCCCGTCGTGGATGCGCGGCTGGCTCGCCGTGTTCATTCCGGTGATGTTCATCGTCTCGCTGCTGATGTTCAAATGGGCCAAGATCGAATGAACGACGATACCCGCCGCACCACAGTGCGCACCCCGCGCTCCGCGCCGAGCGAATCGGCCATCGCGAGCTTCGCGGTGCCGACCTGGATGCATCGCGTCGCCGGCTGGCAGGAACGCCATCCGCGCGCTGCGATCCGGCTGGGCAACTTCGATACGAAGACGGCCTCGGAAGCGATCGAGAACGTCACGATCCAGGCGCCGATCTACATCGCGGGGCTGGCGCGTTCGGGCACCACCATCCTGCTCGAACTGCTCGCCGAGCATCCGGACGTGGCCACCCACAAGTACCGCGACTTCCCACCAGTGTTCACGCCCTGGCTGTGGGATCGATGGCTGGCCCGGGTGCCGGAAAAAGACGAATCCGCCGCCGAGCGCGCCCACGGTGACGGTATCGCCGTCACCTCGCACAGCCCGGAAGCATTCGAGGAAGTGTTGTGGATGGCGTTCTTCGAGAACAGCCACGACGCCGCGCATTCGAATCGTCTGACGCGCGAGACCTCGAACCCCGAATTCGAGAAATTCTACGCCGACCATATCCGCAAGATTCTCGCGATACGTCACGGCAAGCGCTATGTGGCCAAGGGCAACTACAACCTCATGCGGCTGGCGTATCTACAGAAGATGTTCGCCGATGCGCGCTTCGTGCTGCCCGTGCGCGACCCGGTCTGGCACATCGCCTCGCTGATGAAGCAGCAGACCCTGTTCGAGGCCGGCGAGAAGGCCCATCCACGGGCGATCGATCATCTGCGCCGGGTGGGCCATTTCGAGTTCGGTCTGGATCGACGCCCCATCAACACCGGCGACGCCGAGGCCGTCGAACGCATCGAATCGCTGTGGCAGGCCGGCCGGGAGATCGAAGGCTGGGCGCGTTACTGGGCCATGGTCTACGGCGCGGTGGCCGACCAGCTCGCCGACGACGAGGCGCTCAGGCAGGCCACGCAGATCGTGTGCTACGAGCCGCTGTGCAATGACTCACAGCGCGTGCTCGCGGATTTCTATGGTCACTGCGGGCTGACGGTGGACCCGGCCACGCTGGACGCCGCCAGCCAGCGGCTGCACTTGCCGGATTACTACAAGCCCGCCTTCGAAGCCGACGAGATCGGCCTCATTCGCCAAATCGCCGGCCCGGTGGCCGAGCGCTTCGGTTACGACCCGGCACGACTCGGTGAGCGCGACCCGATCCGTACTGAAGCCGAGATATAGATTCCCGCCGAAATCGGCCCGGCCACAAGGCGGCCGGGCCTGCAAGCATTCAGCCCGTCACGGCGGCGACACCGGCCTTGGCCGTCGCGGCGTCCTGGTCGGGCTTGACCCCGGACACGCCCACGGCACCGGCCACCTGACCATCGACCACCACCGGTACGCCGCCGGTCATCGTGCCCTTCAACCCGGGCACCGACAGAAAGGCGGCGCGCCCGCCGTTGATCATGTCCTCGAAAACCTGGCTTTCCTTGCGGCCCAGAGCGGCGCTACGGGCTTTCTCGGTCGCGATGTAGCTGCCCATCGGCGCGCAGTCATCCAGCCGGCGCAGCGCCAACGGATGCCCGCCATCGTCCACCACCGCGATCGCCACGTTCCAGCCGTTGCGCTCGGCCTCGGCCTGGGCGGCATCGAGAATACGGTTGACATCATCCAGCGTGAGCACGGGTTTATGCTGCATGTTCTGATCCTTTTCGCGTTGTATGAGTGACTACGGTGGCCGGTCGGGGCCGACGCGTAGAGACGGATACCCCGATCATACCTGGCAGCCGACCTTAGCAGCGGCCGACGTATCCTGCGTTGGTGACGTCTTACCGACCGGGCGGCGCAGCGCGAGCCGGTCATGCACCGTCAGGTCATGCGTGCGAGCGTGTCGTCGTTCCGGATCACCCGGTGATACAGCGCGCCGCAGATATGCAGGCCGATCAACACCAGAATCACCCAGGCCAGGAACTGGTGGAGCTCGGACAAGGTGTGGGCCATGCCCGGGATCTTGCCAAGCGGGTTCGGGACCGAAATGAAACCGAACCAGCTGTATGCCCCGCTATGCGCGCTGATCATCAAAAACCCGATCAACGGCTGGGAAATCAAGGCAAGGTAGAGCAGCCATTGATTGAGATGCGCCGCGCCCGACAGCCAGACCGGCATGCCGGAGGGCTTCGCCGGTGTCCCGGTAAGAAAACGCACGCACAGGCGAGCCAGCATCAGCCAGAAGACGGTAAAGCCCAGCGACGCATGCCAGAAGATGAAATCGTTGTGTACGCCGGACTTGACCAGATCGAGCATAAAGCCGAGCGGCCACACGAAAAACACCAGCACCGCGACCAGCCAGTGGAAGGTCTTGGCCGCGGGATGGTAATGGTCTGATTGCGCTGCTGTGTTCATGAAGTCCCCTGTCACTGGCATGCGGGCATGGGCCGATGCCGTTGCTTGATTCGATCGTGCGAGCAGTATGAACAACTGCGATAGCACGAAGATGAAACGCGGGCTTGACGTTATACCAACGAATCGTGCGCCCGGGCCTCGCCGGAGCCGGCCCGCAGGTGCCGCGCCGCGGCGGCCGTCACGGCATCAGTCAAGGGCGCCAGCACCGTTTCCAGCCGCCGAACGTAATGCCAATCCAGCGGCACGTCGAACGGTGTATCCAACAACAGTTCATGCAAACGCCCGCTGGACAAGGCCTTGGCGACCAGCGCTTCGGGATTGAGCCCCCATCCGACCCCGGCGAGCGCCGCTTCGACGAAAGCGTTGGCCGAGGGCAGACGGTGGCCGAGGCCCGGCTCCACCGGCGCGACATACTGCGCCGCCCAGCGCGCCTGCAGGCGATC
The DNA here is from genome assembly GCF_052044155.1 of Salinisphaera sp. SWV1. NCBI lineage: Bacteria > Pseudomonadati > Pseudomonadota > Gammaproteobacteria > Salinisphaerales > Salinisphaeraceae > Salinisphaera > Salinisphaera sp. SWV1. The sequence continues at coordinate 72,557 of NZ_JBQDYE010000007.1, read as the reverse complement.
GAGCGTGTTGAACGACAGCGCGGGGGCGGCCTGCAATGCCTGCGCGGTCACGCCGTCGGCGAAATGCTGCGCAAGGAACGCCGGCGCGGCCGTCGCGCGATAGCGCAGACAGCCCAACCGCCGGCGATCGCAGCCGCCCACGGGATGCGTCTGCGCCGTCACCGCCGCCATGACCTCACCGCGCCGCAGCCAGTCGGCACTATGGTCTTCGTTGTCGATCACCACATCCACGCGCATCGATTGCAGAGCGGACAGCGCGTCGACGAACCAGGTCGCCAGGCTGTCCGCATTGACCGCCACCCGAACCGTCGGCCGGGTGGCATCGGGCGCCGGCACGCCCAGCCGGTCGAGCGTGTCCCGCTCAGCCAGGGCCACCGCCTCCGCGTGACGCGCGAGACGCTCGCCGTGGGGCGTGGCCTGGCACGGCAGACCGCGCGCGATCAACACCAGGCCGAGTTCGTCTTCCAGACGGGCGATGCGCTGGGAGACCGCGGACGGCGTGACGTGCAGTACCCGCGCGGCCCGTTCGAACGAGCCATGCTGAATCACCGCCAGGAGCGCCGTGAGCCGCGCCGAATCGAGCTGCATTACATTTTCTTAATTGGCCTCAGTAAATTTAGCTTTCCTGTTGCGGTTCGCGGATGCAAGTTGCTTGTCTTCATCCTTCGCATCGACCGCCGATCCATGCCCTTTTACAGCGGTTTCGCGCTCGGCCTCGGACTGATCGCCGCCATCGGCGCGCAGAACGCGTTCGTTCTACGACAGGGCCTGGCCGACCGGCATGTGCTCGCGATCTGTCTGTGCTGCGCGCTGTCCGATCTGATTCTCATCACCGCGGGGGTGGCCGGGATCGGCCGCGTTGCCCAGGCGCACCCGGCCTGGATCATGGCGCTTCGCTACGCGGGCGCGGTGTTTCTCGCCGCCTATGCCCTGGCCAGTGCCCGCCGTGTGGCGCTGGGGAACAGCGGCCTGACGCCCGGCGCAACCGGCGACGCCTCACTTGCGCGCACCCTGGCCATCGCTCTGGCGCTCACCTGGCTCAACCCGCATGTTTACATCGATACGCTGCTGCTGCTCGGCACCGTGGCCGCCACCTACGGCGACCAGCGCCTGCGCTTCGGTGCCGGCGCGATCTGCGCCTCGTTCGTCTTCTTCTTCGCCCTGGGATTCGGCGCCCGGCGGCTGCGCGGGCTGTTCGCCCGACCACTGACCTGGCGCATCGTCGACGGCGGCATCGCGCTATTGATGACCGTGCTCGCGACACGTCTGGCCCTCGGGGCATAACGCGGTCGCCGGCGTGCGTGATCGCGCCATGCAAGCGGGCACGACGCGCGCCGGCACGCCCCATCCCCGGCCAGCCGGACCATGGCGTAATGCCCGCCGCACCGACTCGCGCCTGCCCTCGAATACCGCGCCGCGCGTGACCTGCCCCTGTTCAGCCCGCCGCGGATGGCTATACTGGCCCGATTTGATTTTGGCCACGGGGGATCCGAACGATGTCGACCCGCTCGGTAGACAGCCCCTACATGCAGTTTTCCCGGGCACAGTGGGCGTCGCTCCGCGACACCACGCCCATGACGCTGACCCCGGATGAGATCCGTACACTCAAGGGCATCAACGAAGCGTTGTCGCTCGAGGAGGTGGCCGAGATCTATCTGCCGCTGGCGCGTCTGCTCAATCTCTACGTGGATGCCAACCAGCACCGCAGCGCGACGCTGGACCGTTTTCTCGGCAACCGTGACCGCCGACCGCCGTTCGTGATCGGCATCGCCGGTAGCGTCGCGGTCGGCAAGTCGACCACGGCCCGTGTGCTGCAGGCCCTGCTCAACCGCTGGCCCGAACAACGCAACGTCGCCCTGGTGACCACCGACGGTTTCCTCTATCCGAATGCCACCCTGGAAGCGCGCAATCTGATGAGCAAGAAGGGCTTCCCGGTGTCCTTCGATATCAATCGCCTGATCGAATTCGTCTCGGATTTGAAGGCCGGCCGGCCCAGACTCGAGGTGCCGCTGTACTCGCACCTGGTCTATGACGTGCTGCAGGATCGGGCACAGATCGTAGATCAGCCCGATATCCTCATCCTCGAGGGGCTGAACGTGTTGCAGAGCGGGATGGACTATCCACAGAACACGCATCATGTGTTCGTATCGGATTTCATCGATTTCTCGATATTCGTCGATGCCCCGATCGCGCAACTCAACGAGTGGTTCATCCGCCGCTTCATGACCTTGCGCGACAGTGTCTTCTCGGACCCGCATTCCTATTTCCACAAGTACGCGGATCTGTCCGACGCGGAAGCCGCAGCCACGGCGGATCGCATCTGGCGCGAGATCAACGAGGTCAATCTGCGCCAGAACATCCTGCCCACCCGCGAGCGCGCCAGTCTGATTCTCAACAAGGGCCCCGAACACGCGGTCGACAGCATCAGCCTGCGCAAATAATCGGCCGTGCACGGCAAGCGCGACCGACCCGGCCCGGCCCGGCCCGGCCAAATCGAGACCGGGCCACTGGACGAGCTCGTGCCCGGCTGACGCGCGACCCAGGCAGCTCGATGCCCTCGACACGCCCGCACCGGCGTAGATCGAAGCCTATGTCCGACGCGATCTGCCGCCCCGGGCCCCGCGCCGTACTGCCGGATTCGCAGCATCGGTCATATTGTTTGCCGTCTACGCCATAGCCAGCACAATGCCCAGAACAGCAACCAGAACACCACCGATCAAAAAGAGATAGAAATTCAGGTGACCGGACTGCAGGGCCCTGAGCCTCTGACCCAGCCAACGCACCAGCCGCACCATCGGGTCGAACAACCACGGCCCAAACACGGGGGCCAGTGCATAGCTGAAGTTGAGCTTTTTCGGAAAATAGCTCGACACTTCGTGCTCGCTTGAAGCGGTGGCCGTGGGGCGATAGACGAAGCCATAGTAGCGTTGCAAGGCGTTGGCAAACGTCAGCGCGGTGGTCGCGCTGACGGCCGGTGCGGCGAGGCCGCCGAACCAAATGGGCGCCCGCCTCGGCTTCAGTCGGGCCAGCCCCAGGACCAGCAGTGCGGGTATCAGGCTATAGGCGGCGAGCGCCAACGCCAGCTTGGTCGGGGAGATAAAAGCGAAACCCTTGGCCAGCGGGACCAGCAGCCAACCGTGGCGCATCAAATCGGTAGCGGACGCGCCAAAACGCAGGCTTGTCGCCGGCCCAAGAGCGTCCAACCACCACGGCATACCGATCGCCAGCACGAGCACGGCGATACCGAGCCAAACCACATTGACGCCGATCGGCTGCCGGTCTGGAGCTGTGGGTTCCGGGCGTCCCAGCAAGCCAAGCCCGATGGCTTTGACGAAGGTCGCCACTCCGATCGCACCGGACAGCGCCAATCCGGCCCCCGACAGCACCAGGGCAATCCGGGCATTTAAGGTATCCAGACTGAAACCGTGGAACAGGATCTGGAAGCCGAACCATTCGCTGATGAAGCCCGGGGTCGGCGGTACGGCGGCCAGGCTCAATGCCGCCAGAAAGGCGCCGGCCGTCATCCAGGGCATCAATCGCACGAGCCCGCCCTGTCTTAACCCGTAGCCGCGGCCTGCCCGAAACGCGGCATCGGACGCCAGCAACAAGCCCGATTTCGCCAACGTGTGGCCGGCCATATGCAGCAAACCGGCCACCCAGGCCATACCGGCGAGATGATTATTGCCGTGAAGCTTGAACAGTAACGCCGAACCCGCCAGCGATACGGCGATCGCTGCATTATCGGCGGATGAAAAAGCCAGCAGACGGCGCCAATCGTCCTGTTGGAAGGCATATAGCGCGGCAAGAATCGCGCTGACCACCGCCACCGCCAGAACGAGCTGCGCCAGACCGGCGTGTGCATTGCCGCACCAGTCGAGCAAACCGCGCACCAGGGCGAAGTACGCTGCGTTCAATACGATGCCGGATAAAATAGCCCCGCTCGCCCCACTGCCGCTGGCATAGGCATCGGGATACCATTCGTAGAATGGCAGCAATCCGAGTTTGGCGCCGAAACCGACCAAAAGCAGCAACGCAACGATAAAACCCGGCCAGCCGGACAATGCGAATCCCGAAAAAACGGTGTGACCGCTGGCCGCGGTGAACCAGAGCACGGCGGCGAAGAGGGCCACGCTGCCGACTTCCAGCAGGCCCAGCATGAACAACACGCCGCGCCCACTGTCACGATCCGGTTGCTCGGCCAGCAGCATCAGGGCTGCGCCGAGGCTCATCAACTCCCAGCTGATCAGAAACGCCGTGCCTTCCTGAACGCCGAAAACGCCGATAGCGCCCAGCAGACTGATGGCCACGCCGCTGTACCAACTCGGTCCACGCGCCACCGGCGAGTCGGAACACACGGCCGCAAAGGCGCCCAGTGCGCCGAACAACAGCAGCCATAGCGCGGCACCGTCGAATTTGATCGGCGTGCCGGCAGCGACCGGATTGAACGGCAAATAGCCCACGATCGGTGTCTGGGCCATAAGCGCTCCGACAACACCCGCGAGCAAGGCAACGAGTCCGGCCAACAGCCCGAGTCTGGCCAACCCACGCCCACCCCGGGCAAAGCCGGCAACCAGAGCCGCCAGCCAGGCCATTGCTGCGAGGGCAACAAGGTCGACATCGCCGATGCCTGTGGTCACGGCGGCATGATCAGTCATCCAGCTGCCCTCCCCGCATATGCTGTTCGGCCCGCCCGACGATCATCAGCAGCGCATGAATCAAGGCGGCGGGATTGGGCGGACAGCCCGGCAGATAGACATCCACCGGCAGAATCGGGTCCACGCCGACACCACTGGCATAAGTGCCGCCGACCGCCCCGCCGGAGACCGCGCAGGTCCCGGTCGCCAGGACCCAACGGGGCTCCGGCATGGCTTCGTAGGTTGCCTGCAGGGCGTCGCGCATCGCATAAGTCACGGTGCCGGTCACCAGCAGCAAATCGGCATGACGCGGCGATGCGGTAAAAAATATTCCCAGCCGGTGCAGGTTGTAGAACGGATTGTTGAGCGCCTGCAGCTCGGATTCGCAGCCATTGCAGGAACCCGCGTCGACATGCCGGATATGCAGACTGCGCCCGAACACGCGGCGGATACCGGCGGCCAGTTTCTGTTCGGGCGATGCGCCGTCGTCGTTATTGGCATCGGCGTCAGCCGGCCGCCAACGCAGGTCGTCGCGCTCGCGCACGCCCAGCGCCCAGTCGTTGGAGGCCGTCAACGCCCCGGTCGGACAGGCTTCGACACAGAGCTGGCACGCGATGCAACGGCCGTAGTCGATATCGAGCGCCGGCTCGCCGTCGGCCCGGAACTGGATCGCATCCGGCAGACAGACGTCGGCGCATTCGCGACAGCCGTCGCGGCATTTTCCCGGATCGAAACGCGGCATGCCCAGCACGCCCTCCTGGCCATGCGCATCGCCGCGCGTCGGCCAGGCGGTCGTCGCACGTCCGGCGCGCAGTCCGAAAAGAGTCCATAACGCCATGGCCGGAGCCTCCTTAATTCGTAAAACGAAAGCCCTGCGCTGTTCGGCCCGGGTTTCGCATATCGCTATTCATCGGTCGCAACCGGCGATGGTCAGGCCGAAGCTGGCTTCGTTGATGGCGTAGTCCATGATGTCGCCGCCATGCATCGTGAACGGGAACACACGCCAGTTGGAAAATGACGGCGACTTGATCTTGACGCGGGCGAGACGCCCGGCGGCATCGGTATGCACGGCGTAATAGAGCGACCCGCGGGCGCCTTCGACCCAGCCCAGCCCCGACCCCAGGGCGGGCAGCGTCAGGTCGGTGCGGATGGGCCCGTCCAGATTGAGCCGAGCGAGATGCTTGACCATTTCGAAACTCTGCTTGAGTTCCGCGGCGCGCACGCGAGCGCGCGCCAGGGCATCGCCACGATCGTCGGTGGGAATCTCCAGCGGGAGATCGAGATACATCGAATACGGATGATCACGCCGTAGATCGCGGTCGAGCCCGGAGGCGCGTTCCACCGGGCCGGTCGCGCCCTGGTCGTAGGCGACGTCACGCGACAACACGCCCGTCTCGATCAGGCGATCGATATAGCTCGGCGTGGATTCGAGATGCTGCAGATACTCGACTGCCTCATCGGCCAGCGTCCGCACGTCGCCCAGCGCATCGCCATCGATCGCCAGATCACGCCGCAGCCCGCCCGGCACAACGATGCCACGCAGGAAGCGGCTGCCCGTCAATTTCGCATTGATCTGCTTGGCTTTTTCTTCCAGCAACCGGCCCTGAGCGTCGCCGACATACAGTGTGGTGGTACTGGCCAGATGCGCGAAGTAATGCAGGTGGTTGTAAATTCGCTCCAGTTCGCCGAGCAGCGTCCGTATCACTTCGGCGCGCGGTGGTATCCCGGCATCGGCCATCGACTCGATCGCCCGGCAGTACGCCCAGGCGTGGGCGAAACTGCCCACCCCGGAAACCCGCTCGGCCAGCACGGTCCCCAGGGCGGGCGCCACACCTTCAAAGCGTTTTTCCAGCCCCCGATGCTTGAAGAACAGGCGCGGCTGGTAGTGCAGGATGGACTCGCCCAGGTAATAGAAAATGAACTGGGCCGACTCCATGACATCGGCGCGCACCGGCCCGAACGGCAGGCGCTGTACATCGCCATTGGCGGCGATTTCCGGCGCGTGCCAATCGCTACGCTCGAAGGTCAATGCCTGGCCCCGCGGGTGCGCCGCTTCCATCAGCGGATGTTCGGAACTTGCGCCTTCGTGCAGCACCAGAGGCGCCGATTGCGGCATGTCGTCGATTTCGAGCGCGAACAGATCGCGCATTTCGCGCTCGTACCAGCTCGCCAGCGGCACGATATCGGCCACGCTCGGCAGGTGTCCGTCGATAGGCCTGCAACACCACATCTCGAACGCCCGGCCTTTCGCCGGCGCGCACAGATACCGCACCTCGAGTTCGTCGTCGGCATCGCGCCATGCGTAGATCATCTGCAGGCGGCCCTGGTCCCGCACAAGCTGCTGGCAGCGCGCCCGCAACGCGTCGGCCGGCACCGTCATGTACTCGACTCCGTTCACGAGCCCCCCTTCGCAACCAAAGCGAACAACGCATGCAACGGCGCAGGCCACCACAGACCGAACACCAGCAACGGGATGAAGGCTAGCCACATTGCCAACACGTTGGTCCACGGCAGGCGTCGCACACGGTCGGCGCCGACCGCGCCGGGCGCGGCGTCGGTTTCATCCGTCGTGTAGTACATGCGCCGGAAATGATCGAGGAAGCCGATGAAGATCACGATCAGCAACACCAGCATGATCGCCACCGGTGCCGGCCAGCCGCCGACCCAGCCGGCGCGCAGCGTGGTGAACTCGCTGACGAACAGACCGAACGGCGGCGCACCGGTGATCGCCACCGCGCCAGCCAGCCACAGGGCCCCACCAACGGGCGTGAGCCGCAATATCTGCCGGATCCGGCTCATGTCATGCGAGCCGAACAGCAAGCCGGCATTACCGGCGCCGAAGAACATCAGCGACTTGTTCAACGAATGGTTGAGCATGTGGTAGCAGGCCGCGGCCACGCCGAATACGCCACCGAAACCGAAACCCAGCGCCACCACGCCCATGTGCTCGACGCTGGAATACGCCATCAAACGCTTGGCATCGCGCTGGCGCACGATCAGAAGAGCCGCGACCGCGAGCGAAAGCAACCCTAGCGCCACCAGTACCCCGTGCGAAAGCCGTGTCAGATGCGCCGCGTCGGCGATACGCAGCCCGCGCACGATGCCCACCATCGCGGTGTTCAGCAATGCGCCCGACAGCATCGCCGACACCGGCGTCGGGCCCTGACTGTGCGCATCCGGTAGCCAGGTGTGCATCGGCGCCAGGCCGACCTTGGTGGCATAACCGGCCAGGATCAGCAGAAAGCCCAGCGTCATGAGGACCGGATCGGCCTTGGGCGCCGCGGCGCCGAGCGCCGCCCAGGTCATGTCGTACCGGGGCCCGTATACGAAGGTGCCGGCCCAGTACCAGAACACCGTGCCCAGCAGCGCCAGCGTGATGCCCGCCGATACGATGATCAGATATTTCCAGGCCGCCTCGGTGCTTTCGGCTGAACGTTCGAACCCGACCAGGAACGTGCTCACCAGCGTCGTCAGCTCGATCGAGATCCAGTACAACCCCGGCTTGTTCATGGCCGGCGCAATAAACATGGTGAGCGCGAAACCCGCGAATAGCGCGTAAAACACCCACAGGCGATCATGATCCGCCTCGGCGCGCATGTAGCCCAGCGCATAGATCGAGGCCAGCAGATACACCACGGCCACACAGAGCAGCACCCAGCAGGCGAGCGGGTCGAGCAGCACATAGCCATGCCAGAGCGCGCCTGCATCGGCGGCGGTTGTGGCCACCAGCCCGATGGTGGCGCCCAGCGAGGCCACCGCCGACAGTACATTGATCCACTCGGACCACCGCGCGCGCCGCAGCGAAAGCGCCACCAGAATCGCCAGCGCCGGCGCGCCGAGCGTGATGGCGTAACAGATCGTCTCGCTCATCCGCGCAGCCTCCGCAGGTCCAGGCTGCTGGTGCTGCCCACGTGGGTGACGAGGTAGCGGGTCAGCACGCCGAAACAGGCGACCGCCACCAACAGATCGAACAGAATCACCAGTTCCAACAACAGCGGCATGCCCGGCACCAGGATCTGCGAGCCGAGAAAGATGCCGTTTTCCAGTACCAGCAGGCCGAGGATCTGGCTCATCGCTTCGTGCCGGACCGAGAGCATCAGAAAGCCGATCAGCTTCATCGACAGCATGACCGTCAGGGCAAGCAGAACGACCGTGTCCGGGTGCGCCAGACTGGCGCCGATATGCTCGGCCACCGCCAGCGCCAGCAGCACCAGCGCTGCGCCGATCACGAGCGCCGAGGACGGCTTGATGATTTCGTGCAGTTCGCGGTCCACGCCCATACGCCCGGTAATTCGCCAGAGCAGATACGGCAGCGCCAGACCCCGGAACAACGCGGTCAGCGCCGCCACCAGGTACAACTCGGGATAGCCGCCGTAATAGCCGACCGCTGCGGACAACAACGCGATCAGCCAGCACTGGCCGGTATAGGCCAGCAGATAGTTCTGCAGCCAGCGTGAGCCGAGCATGACGAACACCAAGATCAAGCTGGCGATTGCCAGCAAACTGAACAGCGAAGCGGCCAGCGGCGTGAAATGAATCGAGTTCACCAGCCCTCTCCTAAAACTGCTGCGCGACGATGCCGAGCACCGCCAGTAGAAAGGACGCCGCCAGCGGTTCCTGGTAACGGAAGAAACGCAACCGGGCCTGCGCCGTCTCGACCACGATGACCGCCAAGGCCACTACACCGAACTTAATCGCGATCGCGCCCACCGCCCCCGCTTCGCCGACGAGCGTGCCGACGTGCGACAACCCCCAGGGCAGCGTGAGCACGTTGCAGAAAATGGTGTAGAGGATGAATTGCTTCATCATCGAGGCCCAGCGCGCGAAGGCCATCAGCGGGCCCGAGTATTCCAACGTGCGCGCCGCGCCGATCATGTAGATCTCGATATCGGTGCTGGAGTGGATCGGCAGGCGGTCGGTTTCGACCAGCAGCAGCACGAAGAACGCACAGACAATGAAGATATGCGCCGGGCTGAAGAACACCGGCCAATGGCCGGCCAGCAGATGATTGACCGGAAACGGCAACATCGTATGCGCCAACAGCGCCACACCCGCCAGCACCAGGATCAGCGTGGGTTCCGACAGGATGCCGAGCATGGCCGAGCGGCTCGAGCCGATGCCGCCATAGGCGCTACCGGTATCCAGCCCCGACATCATCAACATGAACGAGCCGATCGACAGCACCATGCCGCCGCCCAGAATATCGCCCATGTCGGACTGCGGTAGCGGGAAGTCGGTGAGCACCGGAATCAGCATCGGCACGATGCACATGGCCGCGAACGCGACGATCGGCGTGATCAGATAGACAAACGAAGCCGATTCGGGGACGACCAGTTCCTTATGGAACAGCTTCCATAGATCGCGATACGGCTGGATCAGCGACGGACCGGTCGCACGCTGGACGCGCTCCTTGCCCCGGAGAATGAACCCCTCGAGCAATGGCGAGAGCAGCAACGCCGCGAGCACCTGGCCGATTTGCGAGACCACATCAGGCAGACTCACCCAGCGCTCCTTGCGCTGCCATGAGCCACGATGGTCTCGTCGATTGACGAAGCATATTCCAGCATCGGATGCACCTATCTTGCGATCAGATAGGAGTCATCAGCCGATGTCGGCGGTTCGAGGCGAACTCCATCGCCTATGCGTTCAGTCGCTTTTACTATTGCGCTATTCGTCGAACCCTGTCAATCGCTGTCGATCAGCGAGGCGCCGGCCTCCTCGGGTTCCCGACTCACCTCCCGTTCGCTCATCTTGGCATCATGATCGGCGAATATGCGCGCATAGATATCCCGGCCGTAGGCCGTTCGCGACGGCCGCCCGGGCCGGATACGGTGCGTGCGGGAGCCATCCTCGGATCGTTCGGCTTCCAGAAACAGAACATCCGTGCGCTCGGATTCCGAGAAAGCCAGTGCGAGTTCGTAGAAGTGGGTCACGAATACCACTTTCATCTGTTTTTCGAGCAGCACATCCACGATCTCGGCGGCGATCTCGGCGCCTTCGCGTTCGTTGGTCGCCGCGAACGACTCGTTGAACAAAATCAGGCTGCCGGGCTGGATATGTGTCACGATCTCGTCCATGCGCAGCAGTTCTTCCTCGAACTTGCCGCTGGCCATGCTGGCGTCTTCCTCACGCTTGTAGTGCGTGAACACGCCGCTACAGATATTGGCGGCAAATCTTTCCGCGGGCACGAACAGGCCAGCCTGCATCAGCAACTGCGCCAGCCCGAGGCTGCGAAGAAACGTCGATTTGCCGCCCTGATTCGCGCCGGTGACAAAAACGAGATCGTAACCGTCGGCCGCGATATCGTTGCCGACCACGGCTCGATTGGCGGTCAAACAAAGGCTGGGGTCATAGAGCCCTTGGGCCACGCGTTGTGGCGTGTCGTCGGTCCTGGGCTCGGGATAGCAGGTTGGCATGCCATGGTCTTGCAATGCGTCCAGTAGGTTCAGCGCCCCGCGATAAAAAGCCAGTTCAGTCCGCAACTGTTTGAAGAATGCGAGCACATGATCGGAGGCCTGCCCCAGCGCGTTCGCTGCCACATCGAGGCCGCGATTGCGGAGCTCTTCGAGCGCGCGAATGCCGGCCTGGTCACGCGGGTGGATTTCGAATGCATAAGTTTCCGGCTGGCGGTAGACGAGGCGTCGCAAACGCCCCCGCCGTCGCTCGGGCAGTTCCCGCAACACGAAGCCAACCCCTTTGTTGCCGGCGCCGAGTCTCGCGCTGAGCAGGATCCCGTGCTCGAACTTCAGTTCCTTGAGGTGCGCCGCGATTTCGGCCAGATAATTGTCGGAAAGTTCGTCGCGGAGCATCTTGAAGAAGCGTACAAACGCGGGCGACTCGAAAGCCTGCCCCCGTTGTTCGGCGATCTGGCGGAGTTGCCGGAGCCGATCGTGGAACATGGCCATGGTGTCGACCGCACGATGTAACAATACCGAGGCACGATCGATACTGAAATGAAACTGCTTGCGTTCTTCGTCGATGGCGTCGACGGCAAGCTCATAGAGGCGCTCGATTACCGAACGACACTGTCCGCAATCCAGCAGCACCTGCTGGCGATAACGGATCACCTCGGCGTCTATCACACTGTTCAGGATGCCGGCCTCGGCCACCGGGCGCAGGAAATCGTCACCCGCCGCCATGGCATCGAAGATCGTGTCGAGTTCGAGATCCTGGACGAGTTCGTCGGCCAGCGCCGGACGGGGCGCGTCGGGATCGAAATCTTGCTCGGGGTGCATCAGAAAGACTTTCATAGCCGTGCCTCCAATGCCTCTCGGGTAAGCCGATGCTTCTCGGCGAGCGAGCGCGCGTACGCCCGCCCATCGGGCGCCTTGCGTTGGATCTGGAACGTACGGATGGCCGGATCGTCGGTGTCCACGGTGCTGGCCATGCTCACGATGGCCTCATCGATCGTGGCCAGGTCGTCGATGAAGGTGACGCAGACGCCGGCGGCGCCGGCATCGATGAGCGATCTGAGGATCCGCTCGCCGAGATAGCGGGCGTCGTCGGTGGTCGTGGAACTGAAGATTTCGTTCATGATCACGATGCTTTCGCGATCGACGCGTTCGAGTATGGCGTGCACCCGCACCAAGTCGTCTTCCAGCTTGCCCCGCAGGTTGCGGATATCCTCGGCGCGCTCGAAATGCGCGAACAGACCGCTCCAGAACATCAGCCGGGCGCTGCCCCCCGGCACCGGGCAACCCAGCCGCGCCAGCCAATGCAATTGGCCGAACATCCGCGCAAACGTGGTCTTGCCGCCCTGGTTCGGTCCGGAGACCAGAATGATCCGCTCGGGCGGCGTCAACTCGAAGTCGTTGGTCACCACCGGCTCGTCATGCGCGACCAACTGCTTGGCCAAGGCCAGGTCGAATGTCTGTTGCGCGATGATCGCCTCGTCGGGGCCGACGATATCCGGGTAGCAGAACGCCAGCCCGGCTTTTTCGAGCGACGCGATATAGCGTCGATAATGCAGACAGAACTGCAGTTCGCGATCAATCCGTGCCACGACGTCGTCGATATAATCGGCATGCGTTTGATAGAAGGTTTCAAAACGCTCGAAGATTTTAGGGAACAGTTGCGTGACCTGCTCCAGCACACGCGTCTCGACCGTGTTCAACACGACCGACTCGGGGAATGTCTGGTGGCGTTCCTTGGCATCGCCGTGGCGGAAACGCTCGAACGTCGCCGCGATGACCTCACCGTAATCGGGCTCGTCACCAAAACGGCTCACCTCGATGCGTGGCCCGCGAATCAGCACGTCATAACGAATACTGTCGACATCGGCGAGACGCGCTTCGGTGGTTTCAGCCAGCGTGCGGAAGTCGTCCGAAGCCACATAGGCGCCGAGCCAGCTCGAAAGATCGACGAAGCCGGCCGACTCGAGGCGCGCGTCGGCCAGAGCGGACGCGAAATCCGTTACGACGGCACAATAGCGCGCCGCCGAATCCACCAGCCAGCGGATCTTTTCATGCCGATGATGCGCCTTGTCGATATGGGCCCGGCATTCGTGTACCCGGCCGACGCCGTCGGTAAACGCCTGGGCCGCGCGGCGGATCGCGTCATTCTCGAGATCCCGGAACACGGCATGCCGTTTGGACACCGTGTCGACGTTCGGCGCCGGCGTATAGAACAACGGTGTCAGCCCGTACTGATCCTGCTCGCCGACGATGGCGGCCACGACCTGATCGAGATTGAGATCGCTGAAACCCTCCGGAACATCGTCGCGACAATCATTGGCGGCTACGGCATTTTCGAACAGCAGACTGACGAACACTGCAGCCGACTCATGCGAAGATCCGCCCGACGACGCGGTCATTGCTCATCACCTCCGGCGAAGGTCGCACGCGCGCCGAGCTCGGCCTCGATCGCCATCAGACGGTTGTATTTGGCGACCCGCTCGCCTCGCGCCGGTGCGCCGGACTTGATATAGCGCGAACCGACGGCCACGGCGAGATCGGCTATGAAATCGTCCGTCGTTTCGCCGCTGCGATGCGAGACCATCGTCTCCCAGCCGGCGCCGTGGGCCAGCGCGACGGCATCACAGGTTTCGGAAACAGTGCCGACCTGGTTGAGCTTGATCAGCACCGCGTTGGCGCATTGCAAGTGGATGCCGCGTTCGATATAGGTCGATTGGGTGACGAAGATATCGTCGCCGACCAGAGTCAGCCGATCGCCGAGCTGGCGCTTGAGTCGCTGCCAACCCGCCCAGTCATCCTCGTGCAAACCGTCTTCCAGCAGCCGGATCGGGTAGTCCGCGGCCAGATCCTCGTAGTATTCGATCAGTTCGTCCGCGGTCAGTGACCGCTCTTCCGCCGCCAGTTCATAATGATGCTCTGGACGGAGTTCGCTGGCGGCCGCGTCGAAGGCCAGCGACACGTCCCGGCCCGGTCGCAAGCCGGCGTTTTCGATCGCGCCGAGCAACCAGTCCAGCGGCTGCCGGTTGGATTGAACCGCCGGCGCGAACCCGCCTTCGTCGCCCACGCCGGTACCGATGCCCTGCTCTTTCAGCATGGCCTTGAGTTGGCGATAGATATCGGTCGCCCAGCGCAGCGCCTCGGCAAAGCTGGCCGCCCCATGCGGCATCGCCATGTATTCCTGGAAATCGGCCCCCTGCCAGGCGGCGTGCGCGCCACCATTGAGGACGTTGAAGGATGGAATCGGCAATCGGTGACAGTCCTCGCCGCCCAGATGGCGGTATAGCGGCACCTCGGCTGCCCTCGCCCCGGCCCGTGCCACGGCCATCGACACGCCCAGAATGGCGTTGGCGCCGAGGCGCGACTTGTTATCCGTGCCGTCCAGCGCCACAAGCCGATCATCGATCGCGCGCTGCTCGGCAACCGACATGCCGATCAATGCCTCCCGGATTTCGTCCTGGACGGCCCCGACCGCGCCGAGCACACCGCGACCGTCGAAGCGCTCGGGATCGTTGTCGCGCAACTCGGCGGCTTCGTGGCCTCCCGTGGAGGCGCCGGCCGGAACGCTGGCCGTCGTGGTATGGCCGTGGTTCGTCGTGCAGATCACCTCAATGGTCGGCTGTCCGCGCGAATCGAGAATTTCGCGGGCCTTGAGGTCTTCAATCGTTGTCGTCATGAGTCGTCCTTGAGAAGCAGATTGAATATTTCGTTTGGCGTATGCGTCACACGATATGCAGATAAATGCCGAGCACGCTCACCGCACCGCCGCCGAGCATCATCACGACCGTCCAGATCAGCCCGCTGCCGTGCACGGCCCGGGCGACCAGAGCGCCCAGCAAGCCGAGACCAATCACCGCCATGGCCAGTGCCCATAGACCGCTGGCATCCAGCACCGCGGCCACAAGCAAGGGCGCGCCGGAACCCACGAACGCACAAACGCCGGCGATCGAGGCCACCAGCCCCGCTTCGCGGGCCACGGCCCGACCCTGGCGCGACGTCGCCATACGCCCCGGTGCCAGCACGTTGAGTTGCATATCGGCGTGTTCGAGCTCCTGGCGAAGCTGGGTGTACTCGGCAACGAACAGCATGAAGATGCTGGCTACGGCGGTCGCGACCGCGATGCGCACCGACAGCGATAGCGTCATCGGTTCGGTATGGCCATGCAGGCGATTGGCGGCCAGCATCAAAGCATTCAGGATGCCGTCGGATAGACCGAGTGCGACGGGCAACAGCAAACGACGGTGCCGTTGCTTCATCTTGATCGCGGAACACGTTCAACGATCCGATCGCCCGCCACCAATTCATCGGTGCTGTGCACGACGGCCCCGGTACCATTGATCGCATCGACCAGTGCGACGTAATCGATACGCTCCCCGATGACCGTGACCTCCATGCCGACGGTTTCGACATCGATCTCGGTCACGGTGATATTGACGGCTTCGACACCGGGCGCGGCCTCGATGGCTGCGGCGATTTCCGTCATATCGGGGCGGCTGCGTGCCTTATCGACATCGAGCATCACGCGACGCAGATTCATGGGTTTCGTTTCCCTTGTCGTTCAGTGGCCGTCTCGTGCAATCGGGCGCCGTCGGAGCGCGGCAAACCGGCGGCCGGCCTGCCGGCCGCCGGGCCACTTCGATCACGGATATCGCCCATCGCCCGGGGTGGCATCGAGCACGGCCACGGTCCATCCGCCCGTATCACGCTGCAGACAATTCCAGCAGCCGGTGGACTGCGGGATATCTTCAGGGTTGGACGCCAGATCTGGCGCGAGCGTCGCAAGCAACGCGCGATTGCTTGCGTCGTGACCGACGATGGCGATCGTCGCACCAACGGACTCGGCCACGAGGTCATCGAAGGCCTGTGTCACCCGCGCACTCAGCGCCTCCCAGCTTTCCACGCCCGGCGCGGACTCGATCGATCCATAGCGATCAATGACTTCGGAGCGCTCGACCCCGGTCCATTCGCTATAATCCCGGTCGTTGAGCCCCTCGACGGGTTCCACACGCAGGCCGACGGCACGGGCCACCGGCTCGGCCGTATGGACCGCCCGCTTTAACGGGCTCGCCAGAACGCGGGAAAGGTTGACCTCGGCAAACAGCGCGCCCAAAGCCTCGGCCTGGGCGCGCCCGGCATCATCCAGTTCGAGATCGCTACGCCCGCGCAGACGATCGGATACGTTGTGCGCGGTGCGGCCGTGGCGCATGAGATAGACCGTTGCGACCCCATTGATTTCAGCATCTGCGTTCATCGCCGGCCGCCTCGCCGACGTACGCGTCGTGCCGCTGTGGAACGAACCGGGATGGGTTGCAGCGCCGCTTGTTCGGGCTGCTCGGGAACCAGCCAGCGCGTCGCTCGATCACGCCACTGTGACAGACGGTTTCCCAGGTTTCTGATACGTAATGCCATGACTCCTATCTCCATTAAAGGAACGGATCAGGAGTCATCAGCCCCGGCCGAGCGGAGCGGTTCCAGGCGAACTCCATCGCCTTCGCGTCGCGGATCACACGCCCACTACGCGACCAACGGATCGCGCGGCCAGCCATCACCGGCACGCGCTCTATAGCTCAGTGGCCGAACTCCCAGTACTCGATGGTTCGGCGTATGCAGAACACGTGTAGCTTCTCCTCTTCCACGGCACGCATGAGTTCATCGGCCTTGTCGCCGTCGAGCACAAACATCAGCTCCTCCGGCTCATCGGCCAGCTCGAAGAAGTGTGCGGAATGGGTATGCCCGCTGGCGCCCGTACCCTCGGCATCCACACGGCGCGTATGGCGCTTGATGTCATGCGATTTGGCGATGCCGGCGACCGCGTCGAGCACCGGTTTGCCGTGATGACGGCGTGATCGCGGCGCCATGAAGATGACTTCGAATCCTTTCATTGCCCACCTCCGAAAAGTTGGCGCAGAAGCGCAAACGAGGCCATGCCGAGCCCCACCATGCACAGCGAGCCGACGACGTGAACCACGATGCCGGCAAAGCCCCAGATGAAGCGACCGGCTTGCAACTCGCTGAATACCTCACCGGAAAATGTCGAGAACGTGGTCAGCGCACCGAGAAACCCCGTAACGACGAACAAGCGCCAGAACGACGACAGCTCGGGGATGGCCGAGAAGGTCGCGATTGCCAAACCGATCAAAAAAGCGCCAAGCAGATTCGCCGCCAAGGTCCCGGGCGGCAGATCCGGCAGATAAGCGTTCAGAGCGATGCCCAGCAACCAGCGTATATTCGCGCCAATGGCTGCACCGGCAGCGATCGCGAGAATCGAATAAATGATCGGCATTGTCTTGTCCTGCTCGTATTCCGCGCCATCCTCAGACTCGATGGTCTGGCCTTGAGAGTGATGTCTTTCGGGTTCGTATTCCGAGTGATCGAGATCGTAGGATTCCGACGGGCTCATCGAGCGATCACTCCGCAGCGCTCAGGGACGACCGGCATCGCGGGGAATACATGGCCGGCAGCCCATCGGGCGCCCGGTCCCGAGTCGCTTGAACGCAAGCGGTTCAGCGACGGCGATAGCCGGGTCAGCGCAATATCGGGATAGGCCCTCGCCAGTCGATCGAACAGCCGCGGAGCCGGATCGATCCTGGCCGAGAACAGGCGTAGCACAAAAGCGAGGGGCGCCAATACGCGAGCGCCTAGCAGGGACGACAACACTCCTACCTCCAACACGTGGATTGAATAGGAGTCATCAGCCTCGGATATGAGGCAATTCAAGGCGAACTCCATCGCCTTTAGTTGTACGACTGAAATATGTCGCCGGAGGCAGAGGATGTCAAGAAACCCCGCAATGCAGGGTGGCCACCCGTATCAATGACGAATGAATATAGCGGGGCACGAAGTTGGATCAGGCCGAGCCCGGCGCCGGCCGTCACCCATGGGTGGCGGCTACCCACCGCATCGCATGTCGATTCCGGGCGATCAGCTCGGCCGCCGGCGATACGCGACGATCGAGTCGGCGATGTCGTCGGCCAGTTGTTGGACGGCGGAACTCGCGACTGCACGCTGGGCATAGGAACGCAAGCCCATGACCTCGGCCTGCAGGCGTCGCCCGAGCCGCGTCGGATCCTGCTCCGGCCCCAGTTCGCCGCGCATCTGTGCGGTGCGAAACGCTTCGACAAACTGCTGTTCCATGGCCGCCAGCCAGTGATCGGCCTTGTTTCCGGCGAGCGACGCCCGGTCGCCGAGTTCGAGCAGACTCTTGACCAGTAGACAGGCCCGGCTGGGTACCGTGGGCTCGCGTAACGCCCCGAGCGCACGTACGTAGGCGGCGAGCCCGTCGATCGGCGAGGCGTAGCACGCCCGCTGTTTTTCCAGATCCTCGATTCCGAGGGCCGCATAGCGGTCCAGCGCCGCTTCGAACAGCGCCTGCTTGCTTCCAAATGCCGCGTAAATACTGCCGGGCCGCATATCGAGGGCGTGCTCCAGATCCTTGAGCGACGTGGCGTGAAAGCCCTGTTGCCAGAACAGGTTTACCGCCTTGTCGAGACTCTGCTCGCGGTCATACAGCCGTTGTCTTGGCATGGCGTCATTCCGGGCTCGTTCACGGAGCCTACGTGGCAAGAAATCTGGCGCAAATCTTAACTTGAGTGATCACTCAATTACGAGTATGGTTTCAACCACTGGCCGGCCTCGACAGGAAAAGCGCGAGGCCGGGAACGCATCAACCCGAAAAGGATCGGCCATGAGCGACTTCACACTGCACGACAAGACCACCGCCCCCGAGGCCAGCCAACCCCTGCTCCAGAACTCGCTGGATGGATTCGGGATGATTCCGAATCTGCATGCGGTGATGGCCGAAGCGCCCGGTCTGCTGGCGGGATATCAGCAGCTGCATCAGCTATTCACCGAGACCAGCTTCGATGCCGACGAACAGACCGTGGTCTGGCAGAGCATCAACGTGGAACACGCGTGTCACTACTGTGTGCCCGCGCACACGGGCATTGCCAAGCAGATGAACGTGGACGACGACATCACCGAGGCGCTGCGCAACGAAACCGCCCTGCCCACGGCCAAACTGGAAGCGCTGCGCGACTTCACGCTCAGCGTGGTGCGTGAGCGCGGTCGCGTCGGCGAGGATGCGGTGCAACGTTTCCTCGATGCCGGCTATACCAGGCGCCAGGTTCTGGAGGTGGTGCTCGGTGTCGCGCAGAAGACCATGAGCAACTACGTGAATCACCTGGCCGAAACGCCGGTCGACAAGCCGTTTCAGAAGTTCGAATGGCACAAGGCCGGATAAAGCGAACGACCCCCGCCCGGGTCGCGACGCGTCCCGGGCCATCGGTCCCCGCGCCGGGCGGCGTTAGCGGGCGCGGCCGGGGCGACACGGTGCCCCGCCGTGGCCCGGATTCGCTACCGGCCCCCGGCCATCATCGCTGCCGGCCGGGCCGCCACGCTGCGGCGGCTTTCCAATACCGTGCCGCACAGGAAGCCGACGGTGCATATCGCCAGGCCCCAGACGTTGATGCCGAGATCCTCGGCATAGGTGCCCGTGCCGATATCGACAAACGACGGGAACACCGTGATGCCGCTGAAGACATCCACGGCCTTGAGCACGCCGATCGCCAGGCCGGGCCAGATCGCGAAGTAGAAACTCCAGGGCCCGACCCGCGGCAGCCAGGCCAGCAGAAAGATCGGCGCCAGGCCCATGATGGCCGTGCCGCTGATCGTGGTCGCCGCAATCACGGCCGGCCCGACGCCTTTGATGTAGAGGCTCAGGAGCGGCAGATTGCCGAGGGTCGCGATGAGGGCCATGGCCCAGCGACCGCGACACACCTGGGCCTCGGTGCATTCGCCCGTACGGTGCGGCCAGTCGCGGGCGACGAACTTCGCGCTCGAGCTGAACGTCGAATCCAGGGTCGAGCCGGCACTGGTCAGCATCACGGCATTGAACAACAGCGCCATCCACAGGCCGATCGCGGCCGGCACGGCCACGGCGACCGGCGCATTACCCGGCACGCCGGCTGCCAGCGCATAGACCCCGGCCAGGCTGAACAAGGCGATCAGCAGGCCGCCCAGGATCGCGGCAATGACGAATGCGCGCATCATGCTGGCCGGCCGACTGAGAAAGGCGCGATCCGTGAGCACCGGATCATGAAAGCCGTAGCTCAGGCACTGCACCAGCGCGAGCGCCAGAAAGGTCAGGCCGCCGGCCTGCATGGTCGGCGTGACACCGCCGTTGCTCACGGTCGGGAAACCGTGTTCGGCAAACCCGGGGATGAGCACGGCCAGTGTCGCGACCAACAATACCGCGAGCAGAAACGTCTGCATGGCATCGGTGAGAATGCTCGATCGCAAGCCGCCGCGCAGGCTGTAGTAGGCGGTGAACGCAGTCATCACGATCGCCGCCGTCCAGTACGACGGGCTGCCCTCGGGGCCGAAGAACTGCGACGTCACCTTGGTGTTCGACCACACCTCGTTGAACAGGCGAATGGCGATCACGATCATGAAGATCCTGGCGGCGGCGGCGCCATATCGGGAACGCAGGAACTGCGGCAGCGAGGTATACCCGCCCCGGGTGCGCATGAAATAGACCGCGGCGCCGACGACGATGAAGCTCAACCAGTACGACCCGTAGGCGATGCCGCCGATCACGCCGTAGCTGGCCGACAGGCCCATGGCGTTGTATACACTTTTGGCCATGACCCAGCTCATCGCCGCACTTACGCCAAGAAGCCAGGCGCCGGGTGGCACACCGCGCGCCGATCCCCCACCGAAAAATTGTGCCGCGCTGGTCGCGCGTGGTGTCATGATCCAGATCAGTACCGCATAAGCGGCCAATACCAGCCAGGGGGCCCACAGGGTCGTGCTCACATCGATTCTCCGGAAAGGTCTGCGTCGTGCTTCGCGCAAGCAATGAGTCGTCAACGGCCGAACGAATCTTACGTACGGCGGTTGCAGCAACCCCGGCCGAACCCCATTCTGCCGGCACCCGTTGATGAGTGACGCCATGCGCCCGAGCAGCGATTCCACGCCGTCCGCCGCAGAGTACTGGCTGCAACGCCATGGCGATGCGCTCTATGCCTTCGCCCTGGCCCGTGTGTTCGACCGCGCGAGCGCCGAGGATCTGGTGCAGGACACCCTGCTCGCGGCACTTCGCCAGCAAGACAGCTTTCGGGCCGATTCCAGCGAGCGCAGCTGGCTGATCGGCATCCTCAAGCACAAGTGCATCGACGAGATACGCCGGCGCGCGCGCTCGGCGCGTGCCCGGGAGCCCCATGCCGACGACGTGGAAGCACAGCTGTTCCGGCCCGACGGTCGCTGGCGCGAACCGCCGGCCGCCTGGGCGGACGAACCGCTGCAACAGCTCCAGCGCGAGGCCTTCATCACCGCGCTGGGGCGTTGTCTGGACGGCGTGCCCGAGGCGCAGCGCGACTCCTTCGTCATGCGCGAACTGCACGGCCTCGATGCCGACGCGGCCAGCGCGCAGATGGGGGTGACACCGAACAATCTTTATGTATTGTTGCACCGGGCCCGGCTGCGGTTGCGGCGGTGCCTGGAAAGGAGTGGTTTCATGGCGGAGCGTGTTCGATGATGGGGCTTCCAACATGCCGCGAAGTGGCGGCTGAGCTGTCGCGGGAACACGACGTACCCGGGTTTCATCCCCGGTCGCGCCCGATGAAACTGCATTTGCTGATGTGCCGCGACTGTCGTCGTTACGCCCGGCAACTGGCCTGGATGCAGCAAGCGCTCACCCTGGCGCGAAGCGCCGATGTTGCCACGCCCGGACTCCCGGCCGCCGCCCGCGCCCGGATCCGAAACCGGCTGCGCAACGAACACCCGCGCCCGCCGGTGTAAGTTTCGTCGCGCCGGAACGACTCATCCCAAAGAGCGGCTATCGGGCGAAACCGTAGCCAGCACCGGGCCCGGCCCGGTACGCGATCCGCCTGGCGAACAACTGCAAGGGTGAACCCAGCATGCACGAGACCAAACCGCAGCTCACCGTGACCGACTTCCCGGCTATCCGGCGCCGACCGTTGCAGACGCTGCAGATGAATCTCGGCTATTTGTGCAATATCGCCTGCACCCACTGCCATGTGGCGGCCGGCCCGAAGCGGACCGAATTGATGGACCGCGACACTATCGAGGTCGCGATCGCGTTTCTGCGCGCCCATCGCATCCAGACGCTGGACGTAACCGGCGGTTCGCCGGAAATGAATCCGCACTTTCGCGACCTGGTGCGCAGCGCGCGGGCCATGGGTGTGCACGTCATGGACCGCTGCAACCCCACCATTGTCAACGAACCCGGCTACGAGTGGGTCGCCGATTTTCTGGCCTCACAGCAGGTCGAGGTGATCGCCTCCCTGCCCTGCTATACCGAGGAAACGGTCGACCGTCAGCGCGGCAAATCCGTGTTCCAGCGCAGCATCACCGCCCTCAAGACGCTCAACGGACTCGGCTACGGCCAGCCCGGCAGCGGCCTGACGCTCAACCTGGTCTACAACCCCGCCGGCCCGCAGCTGCCGCCGCCGCAGCAGGCGCTGGAGGCAGACTACCGGCAGCACCTGCGTGACGAACACGGCATCGAGTTCAACCGCCTGTTCACGCTCGCCAACATGCCGATCAAGCGCTTCGGCAGCATTCTGTTGTCGAAACATCAGTTCGGCGACTACATGACGCTACTCAAGAATGCCTATCGCCCGGACAATCTGGCCGACGTCATGTGCCGGGATCTTGTCAGCGTGGACTGGCGCGGCCATGTCTACGACTGCGACTTCAACCAGATGCTGGACATGCCACTGGGCGCCGCGGGCGAAGGCGCCATCCACCTGCGCGACCTGCTCGATACCGATCTGGCCAACACGCCGATCCGGGTCGCCGATCACTGCTACGGCTGCACCGCCGGCCAGGGCAGCAGTTGCGGCGGCGCGCTGAGCGGTGCGGCCTGACCCGGCTGCAGGCCCGGATCGCCCGCGCCTCTGGCGGCGGAGTCGCCGCACCCGCTGTTTGCAACAACTGCGGACGTCGCCACGTAATCCGAACGTCATCACTTCTGGAGCCAAGCCATGAAACCCGCAGTCAAACTGGAATCCACCCTCACGTGTCCGGAATGCGGTCATCGCGAGACTTGGGCCTGTTGATGTTTCATACGAGCCCGCGCCAAGCGCTGTTTTGCGGCAAGACGAGGCGTAGCGAACGTGGCGTAGTCGTTCTACGCGAGAGAGCTACAACGCTGGATTGCCGCAAAACAGCGCTTGTCCCGAAGGGTTGGGCCGCAAATCGCGCCCGGCGGCGTTGCAAGTCTGGATCGTGGCACGCCACGACGCGGCGACTTGCGCCTTGCCGGACACGATTTGCGGACGCCAACGCGGCGCTCGTACGAAACATCAACAGGCCCTAAACCATGCCCACCGACAGCTGCCAGTTCTTTTACCAGTGCCCCGCCTGCGGTCGCGTGCTCAAGCCGAAGCCGGGCGACTGCTGTGTTTTCTGTTCGTTCGGCACCGTCCCCTGCCCGTCCCGGCAGTAACCGCCGACCACATCATCGCAGGGAATCCTCATGCACGTCTGGTTTCAGAAAGCCCTCGACCTGGTCCATCCCGCCCGCGGCGTGACGCAGGTTCGGCGATCCGCCGAAGAACAGCGTGCGGCAGATCAGGCGGCCGGGCAGCTGACGCTGTATCACTTCCGCTCCTGCCCCCATTGCCTGCGGGCGCGGCGAGCCGTGCACCGTCTCAATATTCCCATCGCCCTGCGTGATATCCACATCGACCCGGCCGCCCACCGGGCGCTGCTCGCCGGTGGCGGCCGCCCGACCGTGCCCTGTCTCTACATCGACGATCCGGCCGGAGGCGACTGGCTCTATGAGTCCGCCGACATCATCGACGATCTGAATCGACGCTTCGCCCCGGCGCGGGGCAGGCGATGACCGCGGGCGGGCCGGCTCGGCCACAGGCCGGTTTGTCGACCGGCGCATGGCGAGGCAACAGGCCCGTCACCCATGCCTGGCATCGGACCGCTCAACATCTTCGGACGGTTCTCGGCGTGCTCGGATCGGTGCTTGCAGTGCTCCCCGCAACGCCGGCCGCTGCGGCGCCCACCGTCATGATCGGGCGCTTCGCCCCCGGCAGCCTGGCGGCCTGGGAACATAAATCCTTCAAGGGCGAGACGCATTATCGCCTCGTCGGACACGGCGACGCGCGAGCGCTCGAGGCGACCTGCGAGGCCAGCGCTTCGGCGATCGCACTGCGCCACAAGGTGGATCTGCGACGAAAGCCCATACTGCGCTGGGAATGGCGCGTGGACCACATCTACCCAGGGCTGGACGGGACCACGCGCGCCGGCGACGACTATGCGGCCCGGGTTTACGTGATCCACGACGGCGGGGTCATGCTCTGGCGCACGCGCGCGGTCAACTATGTCTGGGCCAACAGCGAGCCGCGCGGCGCGCACTGGCCGAACGCCTTCACCGATAAGGCGATGATGGTGGCCGTCCAGTCCGGGCCGCCGGCCGATCCGGGCGCCTGGGTGGCCGAATCGCGCAATGTCCGCGCCGATTTCAAGCGCTTCTATGGCCTTGACCTGGACCAAATCGACGGCGTGGCCCTGATGACCGACTGCGACAACAGCGGCCGTTCGGGGCGGGCCGAGTATCGCAACATCCGTTTCACGGCCCACTAGCCGCATACCGCGAAGGCGCCCGCCATGAACAAATCGAGAATCGCGCTGCTTGTCCTGGTTTGCGCGGCCGTTGCCGCCTTCTTCGTGTTCGATCTCGGCCAGTATCTCGATCTGGCCTATTTCAAGGCGCAGCAGGACCGCCTTCAGTCGGTCGTGGCTGCACGCCCGATGCTCGCGGGCGCCGTGTTCTTTCTGATCTATGTGGCGGTCACCGCATTGTCGCTGCCGGGTGCGGCGGTCATGACGCTGATCGCCGGCGCCTTGTTCGGCATGCTCTGGGGCACGCTGCTGGTGTCCTTCGCCTCCTCGATCGGCGCCACCCTGGCGTTTCTCACCGCCCGGTTCATCCTGCGCGACTGGGTGCAGAAGAAATACGGCCAACGCCTCGAGGCGATCAACCGTGGCATCGCCAGGGACGGGGCGTTCTACCTGTTCACACTGCGCCTAGTGCCGGTGTTTCCGTTCTTCGTGATCAACCTGGTCATGGGGCTGACGCCGATACGGCTGGCGACCTTCTATATCGTCAGCCAGCTCGGCATGCTCGCCGGCACGCTGGTCTTCGTCTATGCCGGCACGCGGATCGCCGCGATCAACACCCTGTCGGACGTGCTCTCGCCCGGGCTGCTGGTCGCCTTCGTGCTGCTCGGCGTATTCCCGCTCGTCGCGCGCCGCATCATCGACCGGGTGCAGGCCCGCAAGGCCCTGAGCGGCCACCCGAAACCGCGCCGTTTCGATTGCAATCTGGTCGTCATCGGGGCCGGTTCGGCCGGGCTGGTCACCGCCTATATCGCCGCCGCCGTGCGCGCCAAGGTCACCCTGATCGAAAAGCACCGCATGGGCGGCGATTGCCTGAACTACGGCTGCGTGCCCTCGAAGGCCATGATCCGCTCGGCGCGCGTCGCCGCCCTGATGCGGCGCGGCGCCGAGTTCGGCGTCCACGCCGACAACGTACGCGTCGATTTCGCCGAGGTCATGGCACGCATCCAGCGCGTGATCGCCGAAATCGCCCCGCACGACTCCGTCGAGCGCTATCGCGGCCTCGGCGTGGACACGATCGAGGGCGAGGCCCATATCACCTCGCCCTATACGGTTGCGGTGAATGGCCGGGAGCTGACCACGCGCAGCATCGTCATCGCCACCGGCGCGCGCCCGCTGGTGCCGCCCATTCCGGGCCTCGATACCATCGACTATCTCACCTCGGACACGGTCTGGGACCTGCGCGAGTTGCCCGAGCGCCTGCTCGTGCTCGGCGGCGGCAATATCGGCTGCGAGCTCAGCCAGGCCTTCGCCCGCTTCGGCAGCCAGGTGACCCAGGTCGAGATGACGCCTCGCTTGCTGGCGCGCGAAGACCCGGAGGTGTCCGCGCATCTGCTCGAACGCCTCACCGCCGAAGGCATCGACGTGCGAACCGGACACACGGCCAAGGCCGTCGAACGCCGCGACGGAAACCCGGTGCTGGTCTGCGAACACCAGGGCCGCGAGGTGGCATTCGCGTTCGACCGCATTCTGGTCGCGGTGGGCCGCACACCCAATATCCAGGGTTTCGGCCTGGAAGAACTGGGCATCGAGACTTCGCCCACCCGCACGCTCGCGGTGAACGAGTTCCTGCAGACCCGCTACCCCAATATCCTCGCCTGCGGCGATGTCGCCGGCCCGTACCAGTTCACCCATGCCGCGGCCCATCAGGCCTGGTATGCCTCGGTCAATGCGCTGTTCCTCGGCATCCGCCGGTTCAAGGCCGATTATTCGGTCATCCCCTGGGTGACCTTCACCGATCCCGAGATCGCCCATGTCGGGCGCAACGAAACCCAGGCCGAAGAGGACGGTATCGCCTTCGAAGTCACCCGCTACGACCTCGGCGAACTTGATCGCGCGATCACCGAAGGCCAAGCGCGGGGCTTCGTCAAGGTGCTGACGGTCCCCGGCAAGGACAAAATCCTGGGCGCGACCATCGTCGGCGAGAACGCCGGCGAGCTGATCGGCGAATTCGTCACCGCCATGCGCCACGGCCTGGGCCTGAACAAGATTCTCGGCACCATCCACGCCTACCCCACCCTGATCGAGGCCAACAAGTACGCCGCCGGCGAATGGAAACGGGCCCATGCGCCCGCGCGCATCCTGGCCTGGCTGGAACGTTTTCATGGCTGGCGCCGCGACGGGCGCGGCGGGGTCGATAGCGAACGCGCCGCCGATGCCGAGCGATGAGCGAGCGCCCGAGCCTGTCCATCATCGTGCCGGCTCTCGACGAGGCGGCCGG
Organism: Salinisphaera sp. SWV1; assembly: GCF_052044155.1. Lineage (NCBI taxonomy): Bacteria > Pseudomonadati > Pseudomonadota > Gammaproteobacteria > Salinisphaerales > Salinisphaeraceae > Salinisphaera > Salinisphaera sp. SWV1. Next base: position 45,636 of record NZ_JBQDYE010000007.1, on the reverse strand, counting down.
CATCGCGGCCGCCCTGCAATCGCTTGCCGGGCTGCGCCGGCGGGGCGCCGAAGTGATCGTGGTCGACGGCGGCAGCGCCGACGACACGCTCGCGCAGGCCGCCCCGCTGGCCGACCGGACGCTGAGGTCCGCCCGTGGCCGCGCCGTGCAAATGAATGCCGGTGCCCGGGCCGCCGGCGCGGATGTGCTGTTGTTCCTGCATGCCGATACCCGGCTGTCCGACGACGCCGACACCCGCATTCATGACGCCCTGGCCGACGGCCGCCATGTCTGGGGGCGATTCGACGTGCGCATCGAGGGCCGCGCCGCCCTGCTGCCGGTCATCGCCTGGGCGATGAACCGGCGCTCGCGGCTGACCGGCATCGCCACCGGCGACCAGGCGATTTTCGTCACGCGACGCGCCTTCGATCGCGTCGGCGGCTTTACGCCGCAGGCGTTGATGGAAGACATCGCGCTCTCCCGCCGCCTCAAGACCCTCTCGCGCCCGGCCTGCCTGCACCAGCGCGTGACGACCGCCGGCCGCCGCTGGGACGAAAACGGCGCACTACGCACCATCATTCTCATGTGGACGCTGCGACTGGCCTACGTCTGCGGCGTATCGCCGGCCCGACTCGCCCGTTGGTATGGCCACGGGTATGACAAGACCCGCTGAATATCGCCGCACTGGACCCCGATGAAACCCGTACCCGATCTGCACATCGCCGTCTTCGCCAAACCGCTCGTACCGGGCCAGGTGAAAACCCGGCTGATCCCGAGCGTGGGCGCCGAAACAGCCGCGGAACTCCAGCGCGCCATGCTCTGGAATACGCTGACCGTGGCCCGGGATGTCGCCGGCGAGCAGGTCTCCCTGTGGGTGGCGGGCGACCCGGAGCACCCGACACTGCGCCCGTTTCGCGATGCCTTCGCGCTGACGATTCACGCCCAGCGCGGCGACGATCTGGGGGCAAGAATGCGCTCGACCCTGGCCATGTTGTTGACGGCACACGACCGGGTGTTGCTGGTCGGCTGCGATTGTCCGGTTCTGTCCGCCGACGACCTGCGCGGCGCCGCCACGGCGCTCGACGAGGAACGGACGGACACGGTCTTCATCCCGGTCGAAGACGGCGGCTACGTGTTGGTCGGACTCAAAGCCCGGCCCGAGCGCCAGCAAGCCGTCCTCGATGACGTCTTTGGCGACATCCCCTGGAGTACCGACCAGGTGATGACACAAACCCGCGCCCGGCTCGCAGCGGCCGGGCTGTGCTGGGCGGAACAACCCGCGCTATGGGATATGGACCGGCCCGAGGATCTTCGACGCGCCCAAGCAATGGACGTGTTGGATCGGCGGATATGGGATCACGAATGAAGATCGCGCGCCATGCTGCGAGCGGCATCGTTTCCAACCTGCGGCCTGTGCCGGCCCGGTCTACATGTCATAGCGATAGCGTCGGATCGACACGACTGCCGCGCATTACCACGACATCCGGGCCGTGTTATTAACCCGGCACAAAAATAGATGATTTTTCGGCTTAATAGCGCCAGTATGCGACCGCATGCTCGCCGCGGCCATTGGCCTTTGAAAATAAAAGACGGACAGGCGCCGGCTTTTATTTTTGAAGGCGCTAAAAACAGCTGGTGAAGTCAGCTGTTTTGATGCCGGATTAATATCGGCAAAACGGCACGACCGCGAAACTTTTCTCAACCATGAATACCTTGAGCGCGCGCGACGGGCCCATTCGCCCGGCATCCAGATACCGCGGCTCGGGCGGCCCGCCCGAACCATGCCATGCGTTCAGCCCGCGCAGGCATCATAAGCGACCGGCTGCTTGCGCATATCGCGCATCTGCCAACCGATCACCCAATCGCCGGCCTGAAAATTGATGCTGTATCTGCCCTGGGGCAGAAAGGCGATCGTCGGCAACGCGTTATCCTGGCCAAATGGCGGTGCCGTTACGTCGCATAGAGATCACCGCAGTCACTCGTCATATCAGCGCTCGACCTGACCTGCCGACGACCTGCTCATGATATCCATCAGATAGGTCAACAAAGTCGCAGGCATCGCATGGGAGCGGCTGACCGTGATACCCAGCACGGTGCCGAAGGTGATATGGGCAATATAGACGGTCAGCGGAAAAGCAATCGGCGCGTATTGCTGTCCGAAAAGTCCGGCCCCGATCCCCGACATCACGGGGCTGAGCATGAAAATCGTGCCAATGCCCAGCGCATAAAGTGTGCCGATCCACCAGGCTCGACGTCCAAGGATGAGGATATAGATCATGGCGAAGCTGGCACCATTCCAGAAATGGTCGCCCCAGCCCGCCAGATTCGACAGCGCATCGGGCCCGGACATGAACTGGTCGAGCAGCTTCACCCCCATCAGCTCGGGCATCGAGCCCGGCATGGCATCGAACAGTCGAAAGCCGATGAGCCGCACGATTTCGAGACCGACCGTGGCCAGCACACCCGCCACCAGCGCCGTGGGCACACCACGAGCCAGGCGCAGCCAGCCACGGGTGACTGCCAATACCCAGACAAGGAACACCGCGATAACCGCAGGCAGCAGCGCGTGCAGGCCGAGCCAGTTCATACTCGAGTAACCGGCGGCAGTTGCGACGAACATCAAAGGCGACACCGAGGCGGCCGCGAGCACGATCGCGATGCCGACCAGCTCCCCGACGCTCGACGGTTCCGAGGTGTGAGTCATGTTTTGCTCCTGCCCGATGAGGGCTTGGCCAATGCGTGTCTCATGGATCGTGTGCGGGGTGGCGAGACCGCGGTCCAGCGCAGCCCCGCCCCCATCAACCGATACCCTATTGCGTGGCGCCCTTGAGAATCATGTGGAACTTCTTGTCCATCATCTGTCCGGGTTTACGAAACTGGCTGTCGACAGCCGTCAGCAGATCCGAGGGCTGGAAGTAACCGACGTAGGTCTGGCCGCCGTTTTCCCAGACGTACATCCGCAGCGGCAATACCGCCCCGGCGGCAGGCGACATCTTGAACAGTTTCTTGCCGACCTTCGGGTTGCCCACCAGAAAACTCTCCGCGCCTTTCAGATGCAGGCCGGTCATCTTCAATACGTTCGCCTGATTGATATGGCCCATAACCATCATGCCGTTGCCGGAGATGGCGTGCTTGAGCTGGGACACGGTGGAGTTGAAGGAATGGGACGACTGCGCCTGGACGAAATTCGTCGCCGCAAAGCTCGACGCACTGAATAGAAAGCCCGCAACGAGCAAAAGCGCGAATACCCGTTTCAAAGCGATGACGTGATTTGACATAACAACCTCTGTGATATTCAGAAAAGCCATGACGCGCTCAGCGCGCGAGCGACTCAGCCGCCGCTCTACTTGATAAGTCGCCAATCGCCACTGAATCTTACGACCCGGCTTCTGTAATCGGATCGTCGACCGCGGTCATGACCGGCCTGCCGGGCCCATGTTGCTCAGCCTTCCGGTAGCAACCCCTCCTGAAACGGTCTCCGGAATTTGGGCAGACGCGAGAGGGGAGTCAGCCGACAAGAGACGCAGATGACCTGGGTAAGCGCAGGAACTATTCGCCGAAATCCAGGGGGCGTGCGGCACGCGCCACGATCGAGGACAACGCGACGATTGCGGCGTTGGCGCAGCCGTTCGCGGTGCATTCGAACCGGATTACGCAGTGAAAGCGCCAAGCGCTGGATCACCTGTCCACCGAGCGCCAGCTCAAGACAGCTGTGCCTTGCCGATAACGGCAAACGTGCATCATGAAGCCAAATATGGTAGCCATGACAGGGAAATCGGCCCCGGTATAAACCGCTTCGGCTGTTACGGGATCGCCAAAACTTAGTCTAGGAGAATCATGAGCATGCAACGTATCGCGCACTCATTGGCCGGATACCTTGTTGTTCTGTGCGTCGTGGCAACGACAGCCACCGCGCAAGTAAACAGCGCCGCAGCCACGAACAACGGCCACTCGAAGCTGCAGCCGGGTGAGCAGAACACCGTCAACATCGTCCAGAAATACAAAAGCAGTGTGGTGGCAATCCGGGTCACGGTGCATGGCAAACAAGTCAACCCGATGCAAAACCTGCCGCCGCAAATGCGTCGGTTCCTCAAGCAATTCGGCCAAGGCCAGATCCCTTCGCACAAGGGAACCGAACGGGCCGCCGGCAGCGGCTTTGTCGTCGACCAGAAAGGCCAGATCCTGACCAACTATCACGTGGTGGCTGCCGCCCTTCATGGGATGTCGACCCAACTCGCCGACGGTGCTTCGGTCACCATCAAGTTCCCGGGCAAGAAAGCCGCGCCCGCCAAAGTTGTCGGTGTGGATCAGTCCCACGATCTGGCCTTGTTACAGCTGAAAAAGCCAGACCAGCTTCCGGCTGATGCCAAGCCCATCCCGCTTGCCGACTCGGACAACATAAAGGTCGGCGAGACGGCGATCGCGATCGGCAACCCCTTCCTGCTCCAGTCGACGGTGACTCAGGGCATCGTATCGGCAGTCAACCGTAAGCAGGCAGCCGCCGTAAGCGGCATACCCATTGAATATATTCAGACCGACGCCGCCATCAATCCGGGCAACTCCGGTGGACCTCTACTCAATTCACAGGGTCAGGTCATCGGCATCAACGACGAAATTCTGGCACCTCACGGAACATTCATCGGCGTCGGTTTCGCGATCCCCAGTAATCTCGTCAAACAGAACCTTTCCGCGCTCAAAGCCGGCAAATTCATCAAGAAGGCGATGATGGGCGTGGCCATCATACCGCTGAAAAAGTATCCGAAGGACGCGCGTCAGCAACTGAATCTGCCCGATCACGGCGCGATGGTGGCCAAAGTCAAGCCGGGCAGCCCGGCCGATAAGGCGGGACTCCAGGGTGCGCAATACACGATGAATGTAGCGGGGCATAAACTGCCTGTCGGCGGCGATATCATCATCAAGGCAAACGGTCATACGATTGAAAATGCACAGACGCTGCAGAAAATTGTGTTGAGCAAATCCGCGGGTGCTCATATCAAGCTCGTGATTCTGCACCACGGCAAGAAGAAGACAGTCACCGTCACGCTGGCGGTACTCAAATCGAATCCGCAGCAAAGCCAGTAAAACAATGCGGTGATGATCCCGGATGAGCGACCTGATGTGAATGTTCATGGGGTCGCCCATTCGGGCTCGGGCCCCGTACGACTCGATTCACCTCGGTCAGGATCGCGGGCAATGCCAACGGCTATAGATAGTTAATCGACATAAGCCCAGTCACGACGGGTGATGGATTCAATACGCCCGGCTGACCGAATAAGCACGCGCATTGTTTTGTCAGCAAATCCACGCAAATGGGCGTAAACAAGAACGAAGATCCAGGCACTACTGCTTCAGCTGCGCAAGTGCTGGCATCGTCAAGTGTTTGACTGAGCTTTGTAAATAGCCAAGCAGCCGCTTATCGACCAACGCGCCGAAGCGCCAGCGGGGACGTTAACGCAACGATAACGCTGCCGGGTACACCACGCCCGCCGCCGAACGACGCCCCGCCCCGGTTTGCAAACGGCCTGCGCCCGTCCCGACGCAGGCCGTCACGGGACGGCGTCTGGCTCAGTACCCGCCTTTCTTGCCCACGCCGACATAGGTGAACTGCCATGCGTGCGTGATCGGCGACCACCATTTGGGCACACCGGTATCGCGCGTGGTGTGCCGGAAAAAACCCTGGTATGGCGGTGGCAGGATCTTGAAATGCGCCGTGTACTTGCCCGGCCCATCGAGTTTCACGTTGGAACCGTAGTGCGGCCCATCATTGGCCACCATCGGGATCATCGTGCCCACGGTCGACCAATCGCTGCCTTTTTTCGTGATCTCGTAACTGACGGTGAGATAGGGAATCCAGGCCCCGGGGTCGAAGCCGTGCTTTTCATGCGCGCCCGCATGGATATCCGCTTCCAGATGCACATCGGCCTGGCTGCTGTTCAAACCGGGCACCACGGGCGCCATGTCCACGGCCTGGAGATACACCGGATGAATGATCAGCCCGTCCGTGACCAGAGGCTTGCCGAGCGAATGCTCCGCGGCCAGCGCCGGCATCGATAGGGCAAAAAGCGCGCTCGCGGCAGCGAGTGAACCGAGGTGAAGTCGCATGTTTTTCCTTTTAGAAAGAGCCATTCGTTTTATTAATCCGGCATCAAAACAGCTGACTTCATCAGCTGTTTTCAACGCCTTCAAAAATAAAAGCCGGCGCCTGTCCGTCTTTTATTTTCAAAGGCTTTGCGGCCAATGGCCGCGGCGAGCATGCGGTCGCATACGCGCGCTATTAACCCGAAAAATCCTCTGTTCTTGTGCCGGGTTAATCAATACCCTGGGTCTGATTTTTCCCATCTGCGTATCGACACACGCTCAGTAACCGAACAGCGCGGGGCTCCAGGCGACCCCGACCAGCGCGATGCCGGCCAGCATCGGCGCCAGCGCCACCATGCGGCGCACACCGGCCAGCTTCTGCTGACCGAGCAGGCGAAAGCCCAACTGCAGGCTCCACAACACGCTGAGCGCGAACAAGGCCGCCTTGATCCCGGCAATCGCGCTGCCCGGCAAGCCAGTCAGCGCCAGGGCGTCGAACAGCTTCCCGCCCAGGCCGATGACCAGCGACAGCATCGCGACCGGCATGTACGCATACGCAAGCTCGACCAGCCGGCCGCGCAGGTGAAGATCCGCGCCCAACCGCCCCGCGAGCCAGCTCGAGGCGGCCGTGATCACGGTGAGCGCAATACCGAACCCCGCGGCGCAGCCGAGCATGAAACCCACGATCATGAAGAAATCGAGCCACGTGAATACTTCATGCGCGGCCGGATGCACGGCCATGAGCCAGGCCGGGCCCGACGTGCCGATCCAGTACCAGCCGTGATCGATGGCCCAGCTGCCAACCGCCTGGCGCAGCCATTGATACTGCGGCAGCACCAGCCAGAGGAAGCCGCCCAGGGAGAGCCCGGTCGCCACGAACAGGAACCAGATCTCCGCGGCGTTCGGATTGTATTGGCGAATATGGGCGACTTCGGTCCCGGGCCGCCGGAACAGCAGTTTCAACCCGCCGCGCGCCTTCGGATTCACGCAGCGAAAACACTCGATACAGTGGCGCGACTCGGCCTTGCGGTTGATATCGATCATGGTGGGGCAGATGCCGCGTTCGGCGTAGGCATCGTCCTGCCCGCGCGGCTTCTTGGGCGCGAACTGGACGGCACCCAGCCGCGAGAACACGCCGAGCATCAGGCCGATCGGGCACATATGCCGACACCAGGCCCGCTTGTGCGCGCCCCGACCATAGACCAGCCCCAGCAGGATCGCACAGACAAAGGTCAGCCCGAACACCTCGGCGATACCGAGCGCATAGTCGCGGGCGCCGACCGTCTGAGCCAGCACGGTGATGACCACAAAACTGACGATCGGCGTGCCGCGCCAGCGCACCCAGGCCGGGATCGGCCGCTTCAATCCGACCCGGTTGGCCCATTCGGAACTGGCCCCCAGCGGACAGAGCACGCCACACCAGCTGCGACCGGTGAAGATCACCGACACGAACACCAGCGGGAACCAGAGGCCCCAGATCACGAAATTCGCGAACAGGGTGAAGTTGTTGTAAAAAGTCGCGCCTTCGGCCGGCAGCGGTAGAAACAATGGCACCAGCATCAGCGCCAGAAAGCCGATGAACATGCCCGCATGCACGAAATCGAGCAGACTGCGATGACGGCTGACAACCGCTTCCACACGCCGCGCCCAGGGGCCTTGATGGGGCTGGCGACGGCTGCCGGCCGGACTGTCGACGCGAATGGGTATCTGCTGTAGCCGTCCCTGTGCATTGGTCATGGTCATCAACTCCGCGCCAACTCAGGTCGTGGCCTGTTGCCTGGCGGCGCGGGGGCGCCCGCGACGCCGGTTGACCCGCCACATCGCCCCGCCGATCAGAGCCAGAGCGGCGAGATAGAACAGCAGTTGCATGCCCGAGGGCCGCTGGGTATAGCCGATCAGAATATGCAGCACACGGCCGGCCAGCGATTGCTCGGACAGCAGTCCGGAGGTATTCCATAGCGAGTTGCCCAGCGTCGGCAGCACGCCCGCCTGGGTCAGGAAACCCGCGGCATCGGCCGCCATCCCGGCCGCCAGCAACAGGATCATCCAGCTGGTGACGCTGAACAGATAGCGCGTCGGAATACGCAGCAAGCCGTTGTAAAGCAGAGCGCCCGCCACGACCCCGAACAGCACACCCAGGGCGCCCCCGGACAACATGGGAAGCGCCTGCACGCCGCTGGCGTAGATTCCGTAGGTGAACAGCACGGTTTCGGAGCCTTCGCGCAGCACCGCAACCATGACCACGACCATGAGCATGTACAGTGGTTTTCGGCCGCTGGCCACATCATGGCCGACGGCCTTCATGTGCTGCGCGAGTTCCCGGCCGTGTTTGGTCATCCAGACGTTGTGCCAGCCCAGCATCGCCACCGCGACGAGCAGAATGCCCGCGTTGAGGAATTCCTGCCCCCGGCCCTGTACGGCGCCGGCGATCGTGCCGGCGAACGCAGCCACCAGACAGGCCCCGCCGATGCCGAGCAACACGCCCAGCGAAACCCAGCGACGGCGCCCGGCCACACCCTTGGCCGCAGCGAGCACGATGGACACCACGAGTGCGGCTTCCAGCACCTCACGAAAAACGATAATGGCGGTCGGAAACATGGCTGCTCCTGAAAACACGGTCAGCGAACCGTCAGCTTGCCCTGCATGTTCTGGGCGAAGTCGTTGAAGAACTTATAGCGGCCCTTTTTCAGCGGACCGATGTAAACCGGCACGGTGGTGCCGCCGGGGACCACCTTTTCCACCGTGAAGTCGTAGCTTTCGAATTCGGCCGGCCGCACCAGCTTGTTGTGCACCAGGACCTTGACCCGTTTACCCGCGGGTATGCTGAGTGCCTGCGGCTGAAACCCCTGCTTGGTAATCGCCAGTCGATAATCGGCGTCCTTGGCCAAGCCAACGGTCGGCAGCCCGACCAGCAGGACCACCAGAATCGCGAAAACAGCGCGGTTGTTAAAAGCGTGCATGGGAAGCACCAAGCCTCGGCGTGCGGAAAACAGATTGAATGGTAATGATTCGCATTAACTGATGCAAGTACGCCGTTCGGTTCCCCGAAAATTGCGGCGGTCAACCGGGCCATCGGGGCCGTGGCTTAATCGCGCGTTGGCGCCGACGGTCAAGCCACGCGGGCGGATACGCGCAATGCCGAATGCGCCGGGAACGAAGCCGTTGCCAATGCCCTTTGCGCCTAGCGCGACGCCTGAGCGGGAACGTCGCTGTCCCGTTCGTCGACAACACGCGGGTATTCGCGGTTGCGCTTGACGAATTCACATGCTCGAATAAATCGCATGTCGCGTAACCCAGCCAAATTTTCGGCCCTCCTGCAGGGCTTGCTGGCGCTTTGCCTTTTTTGCAACGCGCTGGGTTGGTCGCTTCATGCCCAGGCCGCGAGCTTCGCGGGCGCCGATCACTCGATCGTGCAAGCCGATGGCGAGACGGTCGATGCGGCGACGCCCACGGCCGATGCCGCTGGCGACGATCTGACCGATCACTGCGGCCACGGCGAGTTGCATTTCCTCGGCATCATCCCGTCCCTGAATGCGGCCGTTGCGTCGGTGCGCGGCATGCTCAATCGCGCCCCGCGCCCGCATTACGCCGGCCCGCGCCCCGACCCCCTGATAACCCCGCCCATAGCCTGAATCCCCTCGCTTTTCTGTTTTTTGCGATGAGGATTCATGCATGTCTGCAATACGCTTGCGGCTGGGCGCCTGTGCGCTCGGCCTCGGGCTGGGCGGGTTCATGGCCCCGGCAACGGCGGTCACCGAGATCCCCCAACCCCTGACGCTCGACGCCGCCCTGGACTGGGCCGGCGATTACAACCCGACGCTGCGCGCTGCCAAAATTCGCGTAGAGCAATTGACCGGTCAGGCGATTCACGCCGATGTCGCGGTCCCCTCCAACCCGCGGCTCGAAGTCGGCGCGGGCCAGCGTTCGACCCCGGCCGGTTCCGGGACCGACCTGAATGTGCAACTCAGCCAGTCGTTCTGGGTCGCCGGCCAGGGCGGGCTGCGCGCCGCGGCGGCCGATCGCGAGCTCGCCGCGGCCCGGGACCAGTACCGCTATCTGGTGTCGGCCACGACGGCGCGCGTGCGTGCCGCCTTCCTGTCGGTACTGGTGGCCGACCAGGCGGTCGCGACGGCACGCCGGATCGTGCAGGCCAACCGCGAACTCTACGATTATGCGCAGCGGCGGATGGCCGCCGGGGCCGGGACCCAGCTCGAGCTCAATGCGGCTCAGCTCGGGGTGAGCCGCGCCACGGCCCTGCAGGCCCGGGCAAAGAATCGGCTGCAGCGGGCACGTCTGGCCCTGGACGAACTGCTGGGCATCGATCCGCGCCGCCGTCTTCAAGTGAAGGGCAGGCTGGATCTCGACCCGCTGCAACTGCCGGATCGCGCCGCCCTGCTCGAGCGTGCCGTTCGTCAACGCTCGGATCTGGCCGCCGCGGCCGGACGCGTCGCGGCGGCACGCCAACGCCTGAAACTGGCTGATCGTCAGATCATTCCCAACCTCACCGTGTTCGGCTTCTATCGCGAGGAAAACGGCGGCAACGGCCGGGGGCCGAATGGCAACGGCGCGACGATCGCCGGCGGTGGCGTGTCGTTCGAACTGCCGATTCTCCATCGCTATGAAGGCGAGCGAAAACAGGCCGCCGCCGAACTCGATCAGGCCCGGCTCGAGCAGGAGAACCTGCGGCGCGAGGTCCGGCTCCAGGTTGTGCGGTCGCTATCGGACTATCGCTCGGCGCGCCGTCAGGTCAAGGCGCTCGACCGCGCCGTATTCGATGCCGCCCGGCAATCGGTCGATCTGACCCGACGCGCGTTCCGGGCCGGTGAAGTGGGTGCGCCCGCCATTACCGCGGCCCAGAACAACCTGATCGCCGTGCGTAATGAATACCTGTCGGCCCTGGACGCCCTGATCAACGCCATGACCGATCTCGAACGCGCGACCGGGGGCCTGATCGCCATCTCGGCCGGCCACACGCGCGAAGGAAACTAACCCATGCCTGCATTCAATCATTCCCGTGCAACGCTCGGCGTTTTACTGGCGACCCTATGGGTCGCGAGCGGCTGCGACGCCTCCCAGTCCGCCGGCAAGACGACCGACCGACCCCAGCAAACCGCGACTTCCGCGCCCAAGAACTCCGGTCGTCATGAAAACGGCACCGACAAAAAACATCAATCGACACCACGCGAAGTCCACCTGACACCGGCGCAACTCGAGCCGCTGTCCATTCGCGTCACCGCGGTTCCCGGCGGGGCGGCGGCGGATACCGTCAAAGCCCCGGCCAACGTCCGTTTCGATGCCGACCGGGTGGCTCGGGTCGGGCCGCGGCTGGAGTCGAAGGTCGTCGCGGTCGAAGCAGATCTCGGCGATCGGGTCGAGATCGGCGACACCCTGGCGATGCTCGACAGCGTGGCGCTCGGCAAGGCGAAGGCCCGTTATCTGACAGCGACCGCGCATTACAGAAACACGCGGGCGGCTTATCGACGCAAGCGCGACCTGGCCGGCGACCGGATTATCAGCCAGGCAGCACTGGACGCATCCCGTGCCAGGTATCAGTCCGCGCGCGCCTCGCGACACGCAGCGCGTGCTGAATTGAAGCTCTATGGGCTGACCGCGGCCCAGATCGAAGCCATCGATCCCGGCGACGACGACACACCGCTCTCACGGTTCGCGCTCACCGCGCCGATTGCGGGCACGGTTCAGCGTCGTGATGTGGTCACCGGCCAGACCGTCGCGTCCAGCGAGACCCCGTTTCAGATCGTCGATTCGTCGCGAATGTGGGTCATGCTGCACGTCGCCGAAAATAACGCCGCACGCATGCGCCCGGGGCTGCCGGTCTCGCTCCGCGTGCGGGCGTTACCCAATCGCCGGTTCGCGGGCAAGACCGATTGGGTCTCCCGGGCGCTCGATCACGACGCGCGCACGCTGACGGTGCGCGCCGTCGTGAGCAACGCGGACGGGCGGCTCAGCGACGGCATGTTCGGCACCGCGACCGTACAGACCGCAAGCGAAAAAGACTACGCACTGGTGCCCACCGACGCGGTGCAGACCCTCGACAGGGATCAGCCGGTGGTTTTTGTTCCCGGCGACGAGTCCGGTCATTTTCGGGCCGTGGCCGTGACCACCGGCGACGAAAACAACGGCCGGGTGGAGATTCGTCAGGGGATCGATCCGGGCGATCTGGTGGTCACCGCCGGTGCCTTCGACCTGATGTCGGTGCTGACCAGCGGCTCGCGCAGCGCCGCCCACGGCCACTGATCGGGAGATCGACATGATTGCTCGATTCGTAAGACAGGCGCTGGCCAACCGGGTGCTCACCCTCGTGGCGATCGCAGCCCTGGCCCTGGCCGGTGTCTATTCATTTCAGAACGTCCCGATCGACTCCTACCCCGACGTCACACCCCCGATGGTGCAGATCTATACGTCAAGCCCGGGGCTGTCGCCGGTCGATGTCGAGACCCAGGTGTCGTATCCGGTCTCGATCTCGATGTACGGCCTGCCCGGACTGGAGCGGGTACAGAGCACCTCGATCTTCGGACTGTCCCGGGTCAACGTCTACTTCGAGGACGGCACCGATATCTATTTCGCCCGTCGGCTGGTCATGGAACGCCTGGCCAAGGCACGACAGCAGATTCCGAAGGGCCTCGGCGAGCCCCAACTCGGCCCCATCACCAGCGGGCTCGGCCGGGTGATGATGTATACCGTCGAAAACACCGACCGCGGCCTGCACTCGCCGACCGCCCTGCGCACCGCGCAGGATTGGATCGTGAAGCCCCAGCTGCGCACGGTGCCCGGCGTGACCGGCGTGCTGTCGATTGGCGGTTATGAAAAGCAGTATCAGGTCGCCCTCGCCCCCAACGCCCTGTCGGCTCGCAATATCACCGTGGCCGACGTGCGTCGCGCCATCGCCGAGAACAACCGCAACGTCGGCGGCTCGTTCATCAACCGCGGCGGCGAGGAATACATCATCCGCGGCTATGGCTGGGTCGACCCCGGCGAAAAGGGGCTTGCGGATCTGCGCAAGATTCAGGTGACCGAAAACAACGGGACACCGGTGTATCTCGATGACATCGCCGAGATAGGCTTCGGCCCGGCCATCCGGCGCGGCACCCTGATCGCCGACGGCAAGGAAGCGGTCGGCGGTTTCGTTCTCAAGCTGATCGGTCGCAACACGCAGGCCCTGCTCGACAACGTCAAGGCCAGGATCGACACGATCAACGCGGCCTTGCCGGAAGGCATGCGGGCCAAGCCCTACTATTCCCAGGCCAGCCTGATCGACAAGGCCTCGGCAACGGTCGAGGACGCCCTGCTGGAAGGCTCGCTTCTGGTGTTGGTGCTGCTTTACCTGTTCCTCGGCAATCTGCGCTCGACCCTGATCGTGATCGCGAGCCTGCCCTTGTCGGCCCTGATCGCGTTCATTGCCATGGATCATGTCGGTCTCTCGGCCAACCTGATGAGCCTCGGGGGCCTGGCGATCGGTATCGGCATGATGGTCGACGGCTCGGTCGTCATGATCGAAAACATCTTTCGGCACATGGAAGAACGGGCGGAAGAAGACGTATCGCACATGCGCCTGGTCGGCGAAGCCGCCGCCGAAGTCGCCCAGCCCATCACCTTCGCCATCGCGATCATCGTGCTGGTCTTCACCCCGCTGTTCACCTTGCAGGGGACCGAAGGCAAGCTGTTCTCGCCAATGGCCTACACCATCTCGTTCGCGCTGGCCGGCGCGCTGGTCATGGCGCTGACCTTCGTTCCGGTGATGGCGTCATTGTTGTTCAGGAGACGCAGCGCACACGGCGAACCCCGGCTCGTGGGCTGGCTCAAAGCCGGCTACCGACCGATTCGCGATGCGGCGATCAAGGCGCCGGTCGCCGTGCTGGGGGCGGCAATCGTGCTGTTCCTGTCCAGCCTGGCGATCTTCCCGACGCTGGGCACCGAGTTCATCCCGACGCTGCGGGAGGGCACGTTCATGGTGCGCTCGACCCTCCCGCCGGGCGCCAGCCTGGACAAAGCCAGGGAATACGCCAAACGCGTGCAAACCGTGATGCGCGAGTTCCCGGAAGTCCGGGGTGTGTATTCACGGGTGGGGCGTGCCGAAGTCGGCGGCGACCCGGAGCCGGTCAACGTCATTGCCTCGCTGGTCAATCTCAAACCCCTGGATGCCTGGGCGAGCGGCCGCGACTACGAACAGCTTCAGACGGCGATGGCCGAGCGCGTGGGCGAGTCGTTGCCGGGTCTGGCCAACAACTTCTCGCAGCCGATCCAGCTGCGCACCGACGAGTTGCTCTCCGGCGTACTCGCCCAGGTCGTGGTGAGCATCTACGGTGACGATCTGACCAAGCTGGCCGACACCGGCCGAAAGATCGCGGCGATTGCGCGCGCGGTACCCGGGGCAGCCGACGTACGGGTTCAGCAACAAGGTGGCAAGCCACAGATCGTGATCCGACCCGATCGCGCCGCGCTGGCACGCCATGGCATTCCGCTCGACGAGGTCCTGGGTGTGGTCGAGACCGGCATCGGCGGTGCCGCCGTCGGCCAGGTGTTCGAAAACATCCGACGATTCGACATCTTTCTGCGCTTCGATGAGACGGCCCGTAACCGGGTCGACGCCATCCGCGACCTGACCTTCCGCACCTCGCAGGGCGCCTTGATCCCGCTATCCCGCGTGGCCGACGTCGAGGTCTACCGCGGGCCGAAGAAGATCTCGCGGGCCAAGGCCAGCCGGCGCCTGTTCGTGCAACTCAACGTGCGCGGACGAGACATGGGCGGTGTGGTGCGCGATATCCAGAAGCGTGTGGCCAGCGACGTCGAACTGCCGCCCGGTTATTTCGTGGAATACGGCGGCCAGTTCGAGAATCAGCGGCGGGCGATGGCCCGACTGTATGTCGTGGTGCCGATCACCATGGCGCTGATCTTCCTGTTGCTGTTCATCGCCTTTTCCAGCCTGCGCTATGCCGCACTGATCTATCTCAACGTGCCGTTCGCGATTACCGGCGGGATATTCGCGCTCTGGGTCTCCGGACTGTATCTGTCGGTGGCCGGCGCCGTCGGCTTCATCGCCGTATTCGGCGTCGCCGTGCTCAACGGAGTGGTGCTGGTCTCGTATATCAACCAGTTACGCGCGCAGGGGATGTCGATCGATGAAGCCGTGCGTGTGGGTGCCGAGCATCGGCTCAGGCCGGTTCTGATGACGGCGACCGTCGCCATTCTCGGCCTCGTTCCGCTGCTGCTGGCCAACGGCATCGGCGCCAACGTGCAGCGCCCGTTGGCGGCGGTCGTCGTCGGCGGGTTGATCACGTCGACCTTGTTGACGTTGCTCGTGCTTCCGGCGGTGTATCGCTGGTTCGCCGAGCCGCGCCGGGACATCGACGTCTAACCCTGTGGCCTGTAACGCAAATGCACCGCCCTGTTCCGGCAGGCGTTCAGGCCAGACGCCTTGGTAGCGCCCCTTCGACCAGGGTGTCACCGGCGGCGCCGTTCGCACCGGCGCCGTCGCCATTCGACCCGCGGGCATCCGGCTCTGTTACCCCCTCAGGCGATGCCCGTGGGTCGTCTTTTCATGCGATAGACAAAGGAGAGACCACCATGAAAGAGATCAAAGCCTACATTCGTGCCCACCGTACCGACCCTGTAATCGACGCCCTGGCCGAGGTTCCGGCGCGGCCCGGCATCGCTGTGGTGGCATTGAAGGAAGTCGGTCATCGCGCCGGCGGCAACGACATCCGGACGGTCGACATGGTGAAACTGGAAATCGACGTGCCGGATGCACAAGCCGACACCGTAGTCGAGATCGTGTTGGCGGCCGCACGCACCGGCGCCGGGCATCCCGGCGATGGCAAGGTCTATGTGAGTGACGTCGCAACGGCCATCGATATTGCGACCGGGCACGTGTTGTGAGCAACCACGACCGCTCCCGCACGTCTTGCGGCACGGCCCGATCGGGCCGGCGCGTTCGCGAGAGCACACGACCAGGGCGCTGTTTCCCGAGCCGTGAGACCGACCCGATGTCGTCTGGGACGACCCCGGCGTCTAACCTCCCCGCTCGCGCAACAAGATCAGCAACAGTCCGAATGCGGCCAGCTGGGTGGCGACGACGAACGCGATCACCGCCACCCACGACAGGCCGTAGAGCGCGCCGATGATGGTCGAGCCGCCGAGCCACGCGATACCGTAGGCCGCGGTGAACAGGCCATAGGCGGTGCCCCGCCGCGCGCTCGGCGCCAGATCGGCCACCGCCGCGCGCAGGGTCGATTCGTGGATGCCCATGGCCGCGCCCCACAGCGCCGCCCCGATCCATATGGCCGGGGCGGAGTCGGTGAATGCGAACATCGGCACCAGGCCGGCCAGGGGCAGCGCGACCATCAGTGCACGCAGGCCCACGCGATCGTACAGCCAGCCGGAGCCCAGGGCGGCCAGCGCCGCGGCGGCCATGGCCACGGCATAGGTGACCGGAATCAGCGCCGGTGCGATCACCCCGGCGACCTGGTCGTGATAGGCGAGCACGGCGAAGGTCGAAAAACCCAGCATCGCCACCGCCGTGAAGGCGGTATACAGCCAGAACGCGCGCGACAGACCGCTGGCATTCGCCGCTGGGGCGGGAGTAGCACTGGCGGCGTGGCCGGCATCGTAATCCACGGGCGTCGGCACACGGCGGCGCAGCCAGATCAGCGTGAGCAGCGCGAGCACGCCGGGCACGGCGAGCACCGCAAAGCCCGCGCGATACCCCGACAGCACGATCATGCCGGCCACCAGCAACGGCCCAACGAAGGCCCCGGACTGGTCCATGGCTTCATGCACGGCAAACGCCAGGCCGCGCCCGAACGAGGCATGGCTCGCGGCCGCCAGCATGGTATCGCGCGCTGGCGTGCGCACGGCCTTGCCGAAACGCTCGCCGACGACCAGCGCGCCGGCCTGGGCGAGCGTGGACGTGATCGCGAGCACCGGCACCGCGACCAGCGTGATGGCATAACCGGCGATCGAGAGCGTCCAGTAGCGCTGCGTACGATCCGATAGCGGACCGCTGGCCAGCCGCAACACCAGCGCGACCGCTTCACCCAGGCCAGTAATCAGGCCCACCGTCATCGCCGAGGCACCGAACGTGGCCAGATACGGCCCGGTGACGCTGCGCGCACCTTCGTAGACCATGTCCGCGAGCATGCTGACCAGGCCGAAGGCGATCACGAACTGGCGGGCGGTCAGGCGGTTGCGCTGCGCGCTTACTGCGTTCATAACGATCGATTCCTTATGGATGAGCGGTCCGCGCAGAGCGCGCAGCACCGATACTCACGAGCCGATTTCGATGCGCGTCGAATGCAGGGTCGGCAGATGATCGGCCAGCGCGCGCCGCACCGCCTCCACAATGCGATCCGTTTCGGCGACCGACAGCGCGCCATCGAGCCGGATCGTCAGCTCCACTGCCAGCTCGTGGCCCAGCCAGCGCGCGCGCACATCCGTTACGCCCTGTACCTCTTCGACATGCTCGGCCGCATGGTGGATCTCGTCGATCAGCCGCGGCTCGACGCCGTCCAGCAAACGTGTGAACACGGCACGCGCGGATTGCCAGACGATGCCGAAGATGGCGATCGTGATCAGCAGGCCGATGACGGGATCGGCCAGCGGGAAACCCAGCCATACACCCAGGGCCCCGACCACGACCGCCAGGCTGGTCAGCCCGTCGGTACGCGCGTGATAGCCGTCGGCGATCAGGGCCGCGCTGTTCATCTGCCGACCCACGCGGATCCGGAACACCGCCACGATCTCGTTGCCGGCAAAACCAAGCACGCCGGCCAACGCCACCCAGCCGAGCTGCGCGATCGGCTGCGGATGCACAAAACGGTTGATGGCCTCGTAACCCGCGACCAGCGCGCTGAACAGAATGATCAGCACCACCACGACACCGGCCAGGTCCTCGACCCGGCCATAGCCGTAGCTGAAGCGCCGCGTGGTCGGCCAGCGCGCCAGGCGGAAGGCGACCCACAACGGAATCGCGGTGGCCGCATCGCCGACGTTGTGAATGGTGTCGGCCAATAGCGCCACGCTGCCGGACCACAGTGCGATCACCAGCTGACCCAGCGCGGTCACGGCCAGAATGACGAACGACCACTTGATCGCCCAGATCCCGCGCTCGGCCGCGGCCAGGCTCGGATCGACCACGCCATGCGTATGGCCGTGGCCGGCGCCGTCATGCGCATGATGCCCGTGATGGGGATGGGCCCCGTCATCGCTCGCGCCGAAGCCGAGCCAATCCCGCACGGCCTTGATCGAGGGTTTACTCATAGATATTTCGTGATCGACTTGAATTCGTCCATGAGCACGCGTGCCTGCGCGCGGTCCTTTTCGAACAGCTCGACGTCGAAGCAATGATCGACGTGATCGTGTACCAGCGTGCGCTTGGCATTCGTGATCGCGTTCTCCACGGCGCTCAATTGCTGGGCGATCTCCAGACAGCCCTGCTCTGCCTCGAGCATTTTGACCACACGGCCCAGATGGCCCTGGGCGCGTTTCAGGCGATTGATGATCTGCGGGTGGGATTCGTGCTTGCTCATGCCAATATCCTATCCCCCTGGATAGGATATTGACAACAAATGACGAGGCGGTTGTTTTTGGCCGATCGCCCGACACCGAAAGTAGCGCGGCTACCCACGAGCCCCGGGCAACGCTGGCACAAGCGGCCTGTATCGACATCCCGCATGCCGCGATTCGGCATGTCGTTGGGTGTGAACGCCCCTAACTTCGACTCGCGGGACGCTTGAAGCGCCAATACAGATAGCCCGCAGCCCCGAGAACGCCAACCCCGACCGCGACATAGAGCGCGATCGGCCCCGCGGCATCGATGAAATGCCGAAACTGCTTGCCGAACCAGTACACGCCGAAGCCCCAGACGCCAACCCATAACGCGGCGCCGATGGCGTTATAGAGCGTGAACATCGGCGCCGGCATCGAGCCCACACCCGCGACGATGCCGTTGAGCTGCCGCAGGCCGAACACGAACCGCGCGAAAACCACGATCACCCGCCCGTAACGCGCGAAGAAACGCTCGACACGGGCCAATCGTTGCTCGGTGATCCCGACCCGAGCGCCGCGACGCAGCACGAGCCTGCGGCCACCGAACCGGCCGACCGCATACCCGATGTTGTCGCCCAGAACCGCGCCGGCCCAGGCCGCGAGCAGTAACCCGACAATCGACAGCTGGCCCTGCGAGGCCAGCAATGCCGCCGAGACCAGCGCGGTTTCGCCGGGTGCCAGCAGAATACCGAAATCCTCGACCAGTACGATCACGAATACGGCCCAAGGCCCGTACTGGCTGATCATCGACGTGATATGCGACATGCGGTACCTGTGATTTCGGCGGTTTACGCCGACCCGAGGCCTATCGGCATGGCAACGCCTCGACCCGCCTGCCTACGACGCTATCTGATGGCTACGCCGGTCAACAAAAACACCGGGTTCATGGTCGTTGCAATCGATTGGGCCCGGCAGGCCTGGGTGAATGGCCTCGACCCCGGCGAACGAAAGTCATTTTGCCGTTCCCCGGGCATCCCTGCTTCAGCCTGCCTGCTTTTGCCGTCGAGACAGATACAGCGCCGGAATGAGATTGGTCGTCAGCAGCGCGCTCCATATCATGCCGCCGAGAATCACGATGGCCAGCCCTTGCTCGGGTGCGGCGCCCTGCCCCCAACCGAGTGCGGTGGGCAACATGCCGAGCACGGCGGTCAGCGTGGTCAGCACGATCGGCCGGAAACGCACCCGCACCGCTTCACGCACGGCCTCCGCCACCGGCTGCCCGGCCGCTTCGTTCCGTCGCACTCGAAACAGCAAGACGATGCCGTGATTCAGGCTCAAACCGAGCAGGGCCAGAAACGCCACCAGCCCGGTCGCGTTCAGGCCGACGCCGCTGAGCACCAGCGCCAGTACGCCGCCTGTGAATGCCAGCGGGATCTGCAGTAACAGCAATCCGGGTGCCAGCAGCCCGTCGAACTGGATGATCAGGATCCCGACCATGAGCACGAATGCGGCGATCGCTGCGATGCCGATGCCGATCGCCGCGTGCATGAGTTTGGGATACAGCCCGCCGAAGCCGATGCGATAACCTGGCGGTAGATGCAGGCCCTGGATCGCTTTTCTGGCGCCCGAGACCGCGCTGCCGAGCGACCCGGTCGGCGTGGCGAGAATATCCAGCGCCCGGGCGCCGTCGACATGGCGCAGTTGGTTGGGCGCATCGATTAGCTTGAGTTGGGCGAGCTGGCCGAGCGGGGTCCAGCCGTGGCGGGTATGGATCGGCAATTGCCGCAGGCCCGCTAACGAGAGATCCGGCGCTTGCGCCAGACGGACGTAGAGATCGAGGGGCACATTGCCGTCGGGAATCTGGGCGACCGTGTCGCCGGTCAGCAGGGGATCGATCTGGGCATAGAGGGTGCTCGGGGTCAGGCCGTAGGCGGTCATCGCGCCGGGTTTGGGCTTGAGTTGCAGCTGCGGGATGGGGTAGCTGTCGTTATTGAAAATGGAAGTCAGGCTCGGTACGTGGCGCAGTCGTGCCCCGATTTTCTTTGCCAGCGAGCGCAGCTTGCTGATGTCGTGGCCGAACACGCGCAGCACAAACGGTTGCGGCAAACCCGACAGGCTTTCACCGAGACGCTCGATGGTGGGCGTGTCGATCGCCATCTCGACGCCCGGTATCCGGCCCTCCTTGAGCAGACGCTGACCGAGTTGGTTGAGGCTGTTCACGCCGATGCCCGGCTTGAGTACCGTTTGGATTTCGCCCGCGTATCCCGGCTCGGTATAGGCCGTGGCCGACGCCGATCCGATTCGCGCATAGGTATGTGCCACGGCCGGATCGGCGCGCAGCCGCTGGGTAATGGTGTCCACTGCGGCCTCGGTCTGGTGCAGGCTGGTGCCCGGCGGTAAGGAAAAACCGATGAGCATGTCCCCTTCGTTGGGCAGCGGCAGGAAATTGACCGACACCAACACCAGGCCGGCGGCGCTGATGAGCAACAGGGCGACACAGCCCGCCAGGCTCGCGCGCGGGAAGCGGGTGACCCGATCGAACAGCCGTTCGTTGAGGCCTTGCAGGCGGTCGAGCGCACGGGCCGCCGCGGTCGGCCGCATCCGCGGGCGGGCCCCAATGAAGCCCAGCCCGAGCGGAATCACGGTCAGGGAAATGAACAGTGAGGCGCCAATTGCCAGCGCCATGGCCAGCGCGAACGGAATGAAGAACAAGCCCGCCAGGCCGCCGACGAACAGCAGCGGCAGGAACACGGAGACCGTGGTCAGGCTGCCGCTGATATCGGGACTGGCGATATCGGCCAGCCCCTGGCGTATGCCCGCCCAGTGGGCATCACCGGCTTCCCAGCGATGATAGATCGCCTCCAGCACGATAATCCCGTCATCGGCCAACAGACCCACAGCCACCGACAGCGCGCCCAGTGTCAACAGGTTCAGGCTTTCGCCGAACGCATAGAGCCCGGCGATGCCCAGCAGCAGCGACAAGGGGATACTCAGCGCCAGCGCCCAGATGCCGCGTCCAGCGCCCAGGATCCAGAACAGCACCAGGATCGCCAGCGCTGCGCCGATGACCAGGTTCCGGCCCAGGTCTGCACCGATCAGGCCCACGAGATGGCCCTGATTGTAGATGCGCACCCAGTGCACGCCGTGCGGGAGTTGCCCGAGCGTCTGTTTCAGCTTGGCTTGCACCGCCCGGTCGACGGGCTGGGTGGAAGCACCGGGTTGTTTGAACACGGTGAGTGCGATGCTCGCCCGACCATCCAGCTTGATCGCGTTCCGGGTCGGCTCGGGGGCACGCTCGACGTGCGCCAGATCGTGCAAGGCCACCGGACCGTGCCGGGTCTGGACCGGTATCTGCCCCAGCGCCGCCGCATGGCGCGGCAGGTTGCGCGCCTCGATCAGCACGTGCTGGTGGCCGGCGTGGATATACCCGCCCGAGCGCAGCAGGACGTGCTGTTTCAAGGCCGCAGTCAGGGCCGTTACCGGGACCCCGTAATGATGCATTGCCGGGAGATCGGGCTGAACCCATAGCGCGTCGTGCCCGGTTCCGTAGACCTCGACGCGCTGGACGCCGGGCAGTGCCCGCAGGGCCGGCTCGATGCTCGCCCGGATGGCGCGTTGTACCGCCACCGGCGCCACGCCGGCCGGAATCTGTGCCGCGTAGTCGGCGACTTCGTTGATGGCGTTGCCCATGAGTTCCGCGTACGGATGTGCAGCGGCGGGCAGCTGGCCGCGAACGCGGTCGATCGCGCTATACACGGACTGAAGATCCTGCTGCGGATGGGTGTCGGTGGTAAAGCGCACGGTGGTCTGGACTTCCCCGTGGCCCATTCTCGAACGCAGGCTCGCCAGATGGTGCAAGGCCAGAATCTGGCCTTCGATCGGTCGTGTGATCCGGGCCTCCAATTCCTGCGCGGTGGCGCCGGGATCGCGGGTGATGATGCTGATCTGCGGATAGTCGAAACGGGGCAACACCTCGACCGGGATATGCAGCCAGGCGTAGACGCCGTAGACGATCAGCGCGCCGAACAACAATACCCACGGCAAGGGCCGCGCGAGCACGCGCCGGATTGACGACATCAGCGGACTCATTCAGCCGGGCTTCTGATAGTGCTGTGCGAAATGACGATGGAACGTCAGATAGGCGTGGTCGACGACCACTGGCGTACCGGCCGATAAGCCGCGGGTAATCAAAGTGTCGTCGCCGCGGCTGGGACCTAACGTCACGCGTTGCCGTCGATCGCCTTTCGGGGTCTTGATCAACACCCACCAGTGGGTTTGATACAAGATCAACGCGCGGGTCGGTACCATCACGCCTGTTTCGTGGGCGCCACTCAGCACGACCGTGCCGGCTTCGCCGCTGATCCAGCGGTTGTTTTTCGCAGGCGAGCGCAAACCCACCGGGCGGCCGCCGTCCGCGTCGGCCACGGCGAGAATACGCGCCACCCGCACGGGGATCGGCTTGCCGCCATCGGCCGGCATGAACCGCCCGCGCATGCCGACGTGAACGGCCGCGGCGCGTGCGCCGTAATAGGTGGCCTTCAGCCACAGGCCATGGGTCGGCTGGACCGTCAACACTGTCTGCCCGGCGGCGACACGTTCGCCATTGGCGGCCGCAACCGCCGTCACCGTCCCGGTGGCCGGCGCCCGCAGCACGGCGTTTTTCTTGACGGCCTGCAACGCCGCCCGGGCGGCGGACAGCTGTGCCCTCGCCTGCGCGAGGGTAGCCTGTGCGTTATACAGGTCTTGGCGGGTACTCAGGTGGGCGGCGCGTTTTTTCTGCGTGATCGCCAGGGTATGCCGAGCCGCCCCCAGTTTTGCCCTGGCCGCCGCCACCGCCGTGCGCCGCTGTTCCAGCAGCGCCCGGATTTCCGGGCCTTTTAATTTGCCGAGCGCCGCGTCGGCGGTGACGTGCTGGCCCGGATCGATATTCAAACCGGCGATCCGGCCGGTCTGCGCGGACTGCAGCCGGGCCTGCGCAATCGGCACGACCTCGGCATAGGCCGTCAGATCCCGCGTGACCGTGCGCGATTGTGCAGTGACCGTACCCGGCGGCGCGCTCCAGGCCGGGGCACAGCACAACAATGCCGCCAGGCCCAGAAGACGCGCCGCGGGGAACCCAACCATGGGACGAGCGAGCATAGACATGGCGGCCAGTCTGACAAGCCCACCTGTCGTTCGCCTGACATGCCAGTGACATTTTTGTCAGGTTCGCCGCGCCCGTGCCGCCCAGCGAACGTCAGGGTTCAGAACAGGATGGGATGCCGGATCGGAGCGACGCCATCACCCGGGGACGGCCTGTATTCCCTGCGGCGCCGTCGTCATCAAGCCGTCGGCCAGGTCAGCGACACGGTCGTGCCCTGCGCCAGATCGCTCTCGATCGATACGCGGCCGTTGTGCAGTTTCATGATCGAATCGACGATGGCCAGACCGAGACCGCTGCCCTGAACCGAATCCGTGCGCGACTCATCCGCGCGATAGAAGCGGTCGAACACCCGATGCAGATGCTCGGGCGCGATACCGCTGCCATTGTCGATCACCCGAATGGCGGCGGTCTCACCCGGCACCACCTCCACCACGATCCGGCCGCCGGCCGGCGTATGCCGGATCGCATTGGCCACCAGATTGGCCACCGCGCGACGCAGCAAGTCGTCGTCGCCATGCGCCCGCGCCGCACCTCGTGCATGCAGGGCCACACCCTGTTGTTCGGCCAGCGGCGCATAGTATTCGACCACCGATGCCGCGATTTCATCGAGCGCGATCGCCTTGTGCAGGTGCGGCGCCCGATCCTGCTCCGCGCGGGCCAGAAACAGCAGACTATCCACGATGCGTTCGAGGCGCAGCGTTTCCTCGAGCATGGATTCGACGGTGCGACGGTAATCCTGCTCGTCCCGGGTACGCGACAAGGCGATTTCGGCCTCGTTGCGCAAATTGCCGAGTGGGGTGCGCAGCTCATGGGCCACATCGGCCGAAAACTGGCGCAGCCGCTCGAACGAACGGGCCAGGCGGTCGAGCACGCGATCCAGCGTATCGGCCAACCCGCTGATTTCGCGTGGCCACGATTGCTGTCTGAGCGCGTCCCGGTCC
Source organism: Salinisphaera sp. SWV1 (assembly GCF_052044155.1). Taxonomy (NCBI): domain Bacteria; kingdom Pseudomonadati; phylum Pseudomonadota; class Gammaproteobacteria; order Salinisphaerales; family Salinisphaeraceae; genus Salinisphaera; species Salinisphaera sp. SWV1. The sequence continues at coordinate 20,994 of NZ_JBQDYE010000007.1, read as the reverse complement.
GGCTGCTCCAGGGAAAGATTCGCCACGACACGGCTCAGCGCCCGCATGGGGGCCAGCCCCTTGCGCGCCGCGGCAATGCTCAACAAAACCGCCAATAACGTGCCCACCGCCAATACGACGATCAGCATATTCCGATAGTCCGCCAAGACCGCCCGATCATGGGCGACGTTCATGGCGAGCTGGAGTATCACCGGCTGGCCGGTGGTCGCGTCCACCCCAAGATCGATCGCAGCCAGCAGATAATGTCCCTGCCGGTCGACCCGGGCCATGCGCGGCCCGTTGGTGAACCGGCGATACGGCTGTGCCGCGGGGAAGTCTGTCGCGGGCAGATGCGCCGCCATGCCGGGCGTTTCCCCAAGCACCTTGTTCTGCGCGAGTAACAGACGGGCTTCGTAGTCTCGAAAGCGGGTGGATTCGGTCTCGGTATGGATCTCCTTGACCAGCCGCCGGGTGCGGTGGCCATCGTCGGCCAGATCGGCGTGCAGCTCGTGCACCTTGGCGATCAGGAACTGGCTATCTTCGTAATTGAAGCTGTGGACGAGATAGAAATACAGCGCCACGCCGCAGACCGACAATACGGCCAGGGTCGAGGCCGCATACAACAGGCTCAGCCGCAGCGTTATGGATCGCGGCAGCGACACCATTCAGTGCCGCAACTCGAGCAGATACCCCACGCCGCGCACGGTATGGATCAAACGGTCCGTGAACGGGACATCCACTTTGGAACGAAGACGCGCCACCGCCACGTCGATCACATTCATGTCGAGATCACTGCCGAACTTCATTTCCCAGATCTTTTCGGCGATCACGGCCCGGCTGACCACCTGGCCGGCCCGCCCGGCGAGCAGGGTCAGCAGGGAAAACTCCTTCGGCGTCAAACGCAGCGTCTGGTCGGCACGGGCCGCATGCCGGCGTATCGGGTCGACCACCAGGTCGCCGATGACGAAACGCTCCGGCTTGATCTGGTCGCCGCGCCGGGCAATGGCACGCAGCCGTGCCACGAGTTCGCTGAAGGCAAAGGGTTTGACCAGATAGTCGTCGGCGCCCAGATCCAGGCCGCGGACCCGGTCCGATACCTCGTCGCGCGCGGTCAGCAACAACACCGGCAGATGGTCATTCGCATCGCGCAACGCCGCGAGCACGGACCAGCCATCGCGACGCGGCAGCATCAAATCCAGAATGGCCGCGTCGTATTCCTCACTGAACAGCCATTCCAGGGCCTGCTCGCCGTCCGCGGCAAGATCCACCACATGCCCGGCTTCGGACAGCCCCGTCCGCAGGAGGTGCCCCGTCTTGGCATCGTCTTCAGCGATGAGTATGCGCATGCGTCATTGACTGCCATCGATCATCCATACCACCCGCGACGCGGAGCCAGGCCTGTCACTGGGCAGGATGGCCGTCCGGACAGGCCGTTACCCCAACCCCCGCAGGATACCCGCGTTTTCGCGCCGTGCGGCATTGCGGCCATCGGCCGCACTTGAGGCCGGCAAGCACGCGCGCCACACGGCGATGCGGCTACCATACCCGGGTCGCGGTGAGCCGTCGGACGCCGCTCATGCCGTGGCCGGTCATCCGCCGCGATATTAACCCAGCACAAAACAACGGAAAATCAGCTGTTTTTTGACGGCTTCGCGGCCGATGGCCGCGGCGATCATATGTTCGTGCCCGGCCCAGCGGGGTGGTCCGGCGCATTCATGCTCGGACCGGGATCGGGAACAAGCGCCTGGCGCGCGTCGAACGCCATCTGACAGGGGGCCACGGTCGTTATCCAGGGCAATCACGAGCGCTCGGATGGTAGGGAGATGGGGAGCTCTTCATGAATTTCGCTACTTGGGTCCAGAGCCACCGCCGCTCGGTTCTTTTTCTGCTGGCGTTGTTGACGCTGGGCGGGGCCGCCAGTCTTTTCCAGTTGCCGGCGGCGCTGTTTCCACAGGTGGCCTTCCCGCGGGTCCGGGTATCGCTGGATGCCGGCGCGCGTCCGGCACAGGAGATGATGCTGCGCGTCACGCGCCCGGTCGAACGCGCGGTTCGCGCCGTACCCGGGGTACGCGCCGTGCGCTCGACGACCAGCCGCGGCAGCACCGATATCTCGATCGATTTCGATTGGGGCCACGACATGGTCAACGCGCTGTTGCAGGTGGAATCGGCGATCAACCAGATCAAGTCCGGCCTGCCGGCGGGCACGCACTTCACCGCGAAACGCATGTACCCGTCCAACTATACCGGCGTTATCGCGTATAGCCTGACCTCGGCCGATGTCAGCCAGATCAAACTGCGCGATCTGGCGAAGTATCAGATGGCGCCTTTTCTATCCAGCGTGTCCGGGGTGGCCAAGGTCACCGTACAGGGCGGCGATGTGGCGGAATACCGGGTGAACGTGGAGCCGGCGCGGCTCAATGCGCTCGGCCTTTCCATCGGCGATGTGGCCCGGGCGCTGTCGGCATCGAACGTGCTCACGGCGGTCGGGCGTGTACAGGATCACTACAAACTGTATCTCGAGGTTTCCGACACCCGGTTCCAGAGCCTGGAACAAATCCGCCACACGGTGCTCAGGAGCGGCAGTGACGGCCAGGTACAGCTCGAAGACGTCGCCCGGGTGCGTCGGGCAACCGCACCCAAATACACCCGTTTTACCGCCGACGGCAAACAGGCCGTGCTGGTGAATGTCTACCAGCAGCCCGGCGCGAGCGTGATCAAACTCTCGCGCGACCTCGCGGCGCGATTGAAACAGTTTCAACCGCAGATCCCGGCGGGGGTAAAACTGCATCAGTGGTACGACCAGAGCCAGCTGGTCAGCGTTTCCCGAAGCAGCGTCGTCGAGGCGATTGTCATCGGCATCATCCTGGCCGCCGTCGTGCTGCTGGTGTTCCTGCGCAGCTGGAAGATCACGCTGGTCGCGATCATTGCGGTGCCGGCCGTGCTGGCGGCGACCATGCTGGCGCTGTACACGCTCGGCATGACGCTCAATATCATGACGCTGGGCGGCATGGCGGCTGCGGTCGGCCTGATCATTGACGACGTGATCGTGATGATCGAGCAGGTGGTGCGTCGGGTGCAGGAAACAGGCGAACACGGCATCGAGCGCGTGCTCGCCGCCGCCCGCGAGTTCACCCATCCGCAGATCGGCTCCTCGGCCTCCACCATCATCATCTTCCTGCCGCTGGCGTTTCTAAGTGGTGTGACCGGCGCATTCTTCAAGGCGCTGTCGCTGACGATGGCGGTCGCCCTGTTCATCTCGTTTCTGGTGGCGTGGCTGGTGGTGCCCCTGCTCGCCGACTTCATGCTGGGCCCCAGGGATACCGAGCGCGAGAAGCTCGGCTGGATCACGCGCCGGGTCAACCGCGGCTATACCAAGCTCATGGTGCGGCTGCTGCGGCGCCCCGCATGGGTACTGGCCGGCCTGGTACCGCTGCTGGTACTCGCCTATGTCGCGTTTTCCAATGTCGGGTCGGGCTTCATACCCACCATGGACGAAGGCGGGTTCACGCTCGATTACCGCTCGGCGCCCGGTACATCGCTGGCCGAAACCAACCGTCTGATGATGCAGGTGGCCGAGATATTGAAGAAAAACCCGTATGTGCAAACCTGGTCGCGGCGCCAGGGGGCGCAGTTGGGCGGCGCCATGACCACGACCAATTCCGGCGACCTGTTCGCACGGCTCACGCCGTTACCACGCCCCTCGACGGAAGCGGTGATGGCCCAGGTTCGCCAGGCGATCCAGCAACAGGTGCCGGGCCTGGACATCGATTTGTATCAGCTCATCGAGGACGAAATCGGCGATCTCACCTCGGTGCCCGAACCCATCGATATCCGGCTGTTCGGCAACGATGAGAGCCAGCTGCGCCGGGTCGCCGGCCGAGTGGCGCAGGCCATCGGCAAGGTCAACGGCGTTGTGGGTGTCAAGGACGGGGTCGTGATCGCCGGTGCGGCGTTGACGATTCACGTCGACCGGATCAAGGCCGCCGTCGAGGGATTGTCACCCCGGGCCGTCACCCAGCAGTTGCAAGCCTATCTGAGCGGCGTCGTCACGACGCAGGTGCGCAAGGGCGTCAAGTTCGTCGGCGTGCGGGTCTGGATACCGAAAAACCAGCGCGACCAGGTGAACACAATCGGCAAGATGCTGCTGCGGGCACCGGACGGCCACCTCGTCCCCTTGGCACGGGTGGCCAACGTGCGGATCGTTTCCGGGCAACCACAACTGACCCGCTACAACCTCAAGAGCGACGTGGCGGTGACCGCCCGCATCAGCGGACGCTCCCTGGGCTCGACCGTGGCCGATGTCAAGCAGGTGCTGCAGAAACCGGGCCTTATTCCCGACGGCGTTTACTATCAGCTTGGCGGGCTGTACAAGCAGCAGCAACAGGCCTTCAAGGGCCTGATCACGGTCTTCGTGGCCGCGGTGGCATTGATATTCCTGCTGCTGCTGTTCCTGTATGAGCGTTTCCGCGTGGCGCTGGCGATTCTGATCCAGCCGCTACTGGCTGCCAGCGCCGTATTCATCGGGCTCTGGGTCACCGGCGTCGAACTCAATATCACGGCCATGATGGGCATGACCATGGTCATCGGCATCGTGACCGAAATCGCGATCTTCTATTTCTCGGAGCTGCGCCTGATCAGGAATGACCTGCCCCTGGCCTGGAACCTGATCCGCGCCGGGCGCAACCGGATGCGGCCGATCGTGATGAGCGCGCTGGCCTTCGCGCTGGCGCTGATGCCGCTGGCATTCGGGCTGGGCCAGGGGTCGGGCATGCAGCGCCCGTTGGCCATCGCCATCATCTCCGGTCTGCTGGTGCAGATTCCGCTGGTGCTGCTATTCCTGCCCGTGCTCTACAAACTGCTTGCCGGGCGTTCGTCGCGTTGATGGGCCGGCATCGCCCGACACGCACCGCGCTTTCGCGAGGCCGGGGCGCGACGAATGCGGTGTCGCCCTGCACCTCGGCCGACACACGCCTGGGCCGCGGCGCCGCCCCGCGTGAACCGCCTGCAACCCCGGCAGGTGTGGCGGGCTATGCGTTCGTCGCTGATTGCGATTGCAGCTCGACCCAGGCCTCGCGCAGCATCCCGATGGCCGTATAGGCAAACAACAGCACGACCAACGCGCCCACGATCCAATCAGGCCACGGCACACCCACCACGAGCACCAGAACGCCCGCGCCGATGGTCGCGGCATTGCCGATGGCATCGTTGCGCGTGCACAGCCACATCGCCCGCATGTTGATATCTTCATGGCGATAGCGCAGCAACAGACCGGCGGCGGCCAGATTTGCCACCAGCGCCACGGCGCCCATGCCGACCATGACAGCCGCGATCGGCAAGGCGCCGATCACGATCTGGTGAATCAATTGGGCACCGATGCCGGCCGCAAGTACCAGTTCGATGAAGGCGTTCGTGAACCCGGCGCGGGCACGGGCACGAAGCGTGCGGTTGAGCGCGAACAATCCGATCCCCAGGCCCACGGCGTCGATCAGCATATCGACCGAATCGGCCTGTAGCGCGCTCGAGTGCCCCCAGAGCCCGACACTCATCTCGGCGACGAACATGAACGCATTGATGACCAGCGCCACAATCAGGGCGCGTCGTTGGGCGCCGGACGCCTGGCTCAGGTCGCCAGCGTTACAGCCGCAGCAGCTATCGGTCATGATTGCCTGTCTCGCTCGTTGAGGGCGGGGCCGTGCACACGGTAGTCGCCAATGCGATTGATAACAACAGCAGCCCCACGCGCCGCGCCGTACGGCGCGCAAGGATATGGCCCCGTGCCGGCCGGGCTCGCGCCATGGATTGGCGGCAATTTTTCGTGCCCGGCACGGCACCGGGGGACGCCGTATCGATGAGCGCAGCCCCGCGCTTCGTTCGACAGACATACACCGCAATGAGCCGCCATGCGGAATACTGCCTAGGGCCTGTTGCCGTTTCGTACACGTGCCGCGTTGGAGACCGCAAATCCGTCGAGACAAGGCGCGCGTCGCCGGTCGTGGCGTGCCACGATCAAGACGCGCAACGCCGTATCGGCGCCCTGGTTGATTTTATGGGCGGCCCAACCCGAAGGGACAAGCGCTGTTTTGCGGCAATCCAGCGTTGGTGCTCTCTCACGTAGAACGCCTACGCTACGTTCGCTATGCCTCGTCTTGCCGCAAAACAGCGCTTGGCGCGGGCGCGTACGAAACGGCAACAGACCCTAGTCCATTGCATTTTCACCACAATTGTAACCTGGGGGCGCACGCGGCACAGTGGAAGCTGCATTGGAACGCTGCAGGCATCTTTTGCCACCAACGCGTCATGCATGGGTCGCGTCCGGCGAGGCCGTCTTTCTCATGCCCCGCGAACCCGGTTCTTGCCCGCATCGACAGGATCGTGCCGCACGCACTCGAGCTTCATCACGTTGACAACGGTCACAACAGCCCAGGCGCGCCGCCCGCGCATTTCGTCGGGGCCGGACGATGGCCAGCCGGTGACCCGGCCGAGGCCGATCCCTCAGGGCGACGCCCGGCGCACTGCGGTCGGCTTCAGCGGCATAATCGAATGGGATGATCTTCTTGTCGGCCCTGCGGGGTCGAGCGGCTGCAAGAACGATCCCGGCGCGACACCCGACCGGGTATCCGTTCGAAAGGAACTATTATGGACAATGTGCCCTCCGGGGCCGCCACCACGACACCCATCGTAGCGATCGGCGCTTCCGCCGGTGGCCTGCGTCAGATCTCCACGTTGCTGGGCGGCATACCCGCCGGCACCGGCGCCGCTTTCGTGGTGCTTCAGCATCTGTCGAGCCGGCATACCTCGCAGCTGCCGAGCCTGCTCGGCCGCGCCACCGCGTTGCCCGTGGTGACGATCGAGGACCGCATGACGGTCACACCCGATCATGTGTATGTCATGCCCGAGGGGTGTGCGCTGGGGATCGAGGGCGCGCAGCTTCGGCTGCTGCCGAAAAACCAGGAGCCTGCGCCGACGGTAATCGATGGTTTTCTGCGCGCACTGGCGCAGGAACAGGGTTCGCGAGCGGTCGGGGTCATCCTGTCGGGCAGCGGACAGGACGGCGCCCTGGGGCTCAAGGCCATCAAGCTGCACGGCGGCCTGGCCCTGGCGCAGGACCCGGAAACCGCGGAATTCGGCCACATGCCGCGAGCGGCCATGGAACTGGCATCGCCGGATTACGTGCTGGAAACGCGCGCGCTCATCGAGCCGCTGTGCAACCACCTGCGGCATAACATCAAGATGCCGCCATTACCGCCCGGCGCGACCGGCACCGACAACCATCGACCGCGCCCCGGCGATACCGGGCCGCCGGATATCGAAATCGGGGACAGGATCCTGCATCAAGCGCTGGATCTGCTGCGCAGGAACGAAAACAGGCGCGATTTTTTCCCGTACAAGCCCAACATGCTCAAGCGTCGTATCCGGCGGCGCATGGGGCTGCTGGGCGCGCGCGACCCACAGGCGTATCTCGCCCGACTGGAGAAGGATGCCAGCGAACGCGCCAATCTAACCCAGGACTTCCTGATCAGCGTGACCGATTTCTTTCGCGATACAGCCGCCTATGACGCACTGCGCTGCGACGGGCTGTCGGCCTTGTTAAAGGATCGCGACGCGGCGGATACGATCCGCGCCTGGGTTCCCGGTTGCGCGACCGGTGAGGAAGCTTATTCCATTGCGTTCGCGCTGGACGAGGCGATACGCGAGACCGGCCGCGAGTACAACTTCATCGTGTTCGCGAGCGATATCGATACGCGGGCCCTGGCGCAGGCGCGCGCCGGCGTGTACCCGGAGTCGATCCGTACCGATCTCACCCAGCGTCAGCTGCGCACCTACTTCGACAAGATCGATGATCACTACCGGGTCAAGCGCGGCCTGCGCGAGATGGTCGTCTTCGCCGCCCAGAACATGATCGAGGATCCCCCCTATTCCCGGCTGGACCTGATCAGCTGCAGGAATCTGCTCATGTATCTGGCCCCGGAGACGCAGCAACGGGTCATCGCGACCTTTCATTTCGCTCTCAAACCCAACGGGTTGCTGTTTCTCGGCTCCTCGGAAACGGTCGCCGGCCAGGTCGATCTTTTCGAGCCGCTCGACGCCGCCAGCCGCCTGTTCAAGCGCGCCACCACGCAATACGCGTCGCGCGCCGACCTCCCGTTCGCTCCGGGCGCCGGTCCCGGGCGATCGGGCGATGAACCGCGCACCCCACGCCAGAGCACCGCCCCGCACGCCGACGCCCAGGAACTCGCGCGCTCGATCCTGCTGCGTGAATTCGTCCCGGCTTGCGTACTGATCAACCGCAAACTCGATATCCTTTGCAGCTACGGGCCGACGCGCGATTTTCTCACGCTGCCGTTCGGCCCGTCGTCGCTATCGCTCATGGACATGGTGCGCGAGGAGTACCGCAGCCATCTGCGCGCCATTATCCACCGCGCCTTTCGCGACGACAGCCAATGCGACGTCACCGCGGTGCCCCATGACGACGACGACTACGCGGTTCGTATCACCGCCCGCCCGCTGCATCGCCCGGCCTCGGCACGGGGGCTTCTGTTTGTCACCTTCGAACGCCTCAAGACAGCGGCGCGCACCAAACCGGGCGCCACCAGCGACCACGAGCAGCAGCAACTGGCCGATGAACTGGAAGCGACCCGGAATGAGCTGAACACCACCATTCAGGCGCTGGAGGCCTCGAACGAGGATCTCAAGGGTTCGAACGAAGAGATCCTCTCCATGAACGAGGAATTGCAATCGACCAACGAGGAGCTCGAAACCTCGAAGGAGGAATTGCAGTCGGTCAACGAGGAGCTGACCACAGTCAACACCGAGCTCGAAAACAAGGTCGCCGAGCTGGAAACCGCCCACAATGACCTGGAAAACCTGTTCGCCGGCACGAACGTCGCGACGCTGTTTCTCGACAAGGCGCTCTGCATCAAGCGTTTCACGCCCGCGATCAAGGGGTTGCTGAGTCTAATCACATCGGATATCGGCCGCCCACTGAGCGATATCTCGCTGAAATTCGACGATCCGGCACTGGCAGCCGATGCCGAGAACGTCATGCGCGAGCTGAGCCAGCGCGAGCGCGAAGTCCAGACCCGGCATGGCGAGTGGTTTCTGCGCCGTATCGTGCCGTACCGCACGCAGGACAACGCCATCAACGGCGTCGTGATCACCTTCGCCGACATCACCGAGATCAAGCAGGCTTCTCTGGCCTCGGCCGAGAGCGAACAGCGCCTGGATCTGGCCATGGGCGCGATCAACGGCGGCATGTGGGATATGGCGCTCGACCCGATGACCCAGGATGCCCAGCCCGACCACATCTACATATCGGACCGGTTGAAGCATTTGCTGGGTTTCGAGCCCGAACAATTCCCCAATTCATTGCAGGCCTGGGAGGAACGCGTCATCGCGCCGGACCGCGAACGATTCAGCGCGATCGATCGGCGCGTGGCCCGCGGTGACGGGGGGCTGCACTATCGTATCCGTCATCGCGACGGCAATATTCGCTGGTTCGCCAGCAACGGCACCGTGATACGCGACGACGAAAACCGGCCCGTACGCTGGATCGGGATCGAACGCGACATCACCGAACAAAAACTGGCCCACCTGTACGTCGTACAGGCCCAGGCGCGGCTGGAATCGCTGGCCGATTCCATACCGCAGATGGTGGCCTACGCCGATGCGAGCGAAACATTCCATTTCGCCAATCAGGCATTCAGTGCCCTGTTCGGGCACGCGCCGCAGGACATTACCGGCCATAAACTGGAACAGATCTTTGGCCCGGCCACCTACGCCGAGCTTCGCCCCTGCCTGGCGGCCGCCATGGCCGGGCGAGAGGCGACATCGCACGTGACCCATACGGACACCGCCGGCCGGGTTCACGGCTTTACGGTCAGCCTCATTCCCCAGTTCAGCCACGACCGGGTCAGCGACGATACCGCGCCCGAGCTGTGTCTTCTTCTACGCGAAAATGAAGCCGACGGCCGCCGGGCATTCGACCATATCGACCGGCAAGCCAGCCTGGTCTACATGCAGCGACTGGCGACGCTCGGCGAATTGACCACCACCCTGGTGCACGACATCAAGCAGCCGCTGAATTCGATCAACAACTACGCAGGCGCCATCAAGCGCATGCTGCATGCCGGGCGGCCCATCGATCAGGTCACGCCCACGCTGGGCAAGATTGCGGAACAAGTCCAGCATGCAAGCGAGATCGTCACGGTCACGCGCGATTTCGTCGGCGACCGCGAGACCAGCAACAGCGACTTGAACACGCTGATACACCAGGCGCTGGCCTTGGTCGAAAGCCTGGTCCGCAAGAACCACATCGATACCCATCTCGATTTGTATTCGCCGCTGCCGGCGATCCAGTGCACCCCGATCCAGATCGAACAGGTGATCATCAATCTGATCGTCAATGCAGTCGATGCCATGGAGTCGGTGGATCGGGGACGCCGGAACCTGACGATCCGGTCACGTCTGGTCGATGATGAGGTGGAGTTCGGCCTGACGGACTCCGGCGAAGGCATTCCCCGCCAGAAGCTCGGGCGTATCTTCGATTCGTTCTACACCTCCAAGCTCGAAGGCACCGGGCTGGGACTGTCGCTGGCACGCTCGATCGTGGAGGGGCACGGCGGCCGGATCTGGGCGGAATCGACGCTCGACCACGGCGCCACCTTCTTCGTCCGCCTTCCAACCTGCGCCGTCGAAGGTAAACTGGGTTGAGGCTTTTCGCGCGCCGCACGGTTTCTTTCCGTCCGGCCCGGCGTGGCCGGGCGGGCCGGGGCGCCCCTGTTTCCAGGGCGGTTCAAGCGGCCGCATTCAGAGGCCGACATAGACGTATTGGCAATAAATATTCCGATTCAGCGCGGGCGATGTTCGACGACACGAAAACAACGGTCATCGTCGTCGATGACGATGCCGGCCTCTGTGCCTCCCTGGAAATGCTTCTGGCGGCCGCGGGCTACGTATGTGCCAGCTACGGATCGGCCGAGGCCTACCTCAAGCGAGCAGCCGCCGGTCGGCCCGGCTGTATTCTGCTCGACATCGAGCTGCCGGGCATGAGCGGCCTCGAACTCCAACGCATGATGCGCACGCAGGCCTCGGATCCGCCGATTGTCTTCCTGACGGGCAGTGGCCGCGAAGATGACGCGCGTCAGGCCCGGGCCGGCGGGGCCGCTGCATTCCTGCACAAACCGGTCGACCCCGATCAGCTGCTCGATCAGATTGCGCGCGTGACCGCCGGGCCCTAAGCGCCCACGCCAATAGGCGCCAAAGACCGGCCACACGCCCGGTGGCCGTGCATCATGTGCCAACCTCCGGTTTCACGCGGCGCCACGCCCGGGCTGCGGGGAAAGGAATCGACGTCCCCGTCGCAGGCGGACTGGTAACGGCGCTTGGGCGGCCGGCTGCGCGGCTGGATCAGCACGCGCTCAGCGTTTGCCCCGCCTCCGATGTCCGCGCGCACTACGCAGGCTTGCGGAACCGGCCAGTGGCTGGCCAGCCGTTTCCTTGACCGTGAACAACGTCAGCAGCGCAACCGCAGCGGCGACCATCAGATAGAACGCGGGCATATAAAGATTGCCGGTCGCGCCGATGAGCGCCGTGATCACGAAAGGCGCCGTGCCGCCAATCGCGGATGTCGACAGGTTGTACGAGATCGCAAACCCGCCATAACGGATACGGGTCGGAAAAATAGCGGGCAAAGTGGCGGGCATGGTACCGGATAGCAACACCACCAGAATCGCCAGAATCGCCAGCCCCACGGCCGTATAGACCATGCCATGCAACTGAAACATCCAGAAGGCCGGATAGGCAAGCAACAGGAAGCCAATGCACGATGCCATGATCACCGGCTTGCGGCCCACGCGGTCCGACAGCCAGCCGACGAGCGCGATGACGAGCATCATGCCAATATACACCGCGATCAGCAGTTCCAGCGATTGCGTGCTGGAGAAATTCAGATGTTTCTCGAAATAGCTCGGCAGATAGGTCAGTACGGTGTAATACGCCACGTTCAGCAGCACCACCAAACCGATGCACTGCAGCATCCGCCGCCAGTGTTCGGTGAAGATCTCGCGTAGCGGCGAGCGGGACGTTTCGCCTTTTTCGGCCGCCGATGAAAATGCCGCGCTGTCTTCCAGCTTGAGTCGCAGATAGAGCCCGAACAGGCCCAGAGGCGCTGCACATAGAAACGGAACGCGCCAGCCCCAGCTGTGCATCGCCGAATCCGGTAGCGAGACGGTCATCACGGTCACCAGCCCGGCGCCGAGGGTGTAGCCTCCCAACGTGCCGAATTCGAGAAAACTGGACAGAAAACCACGGCGGTCGTCGGGGGACGATTCCACGATGAAAGTCGCCGCGCCACCGTACTCGCCGCCGGTCGAGAACCCCTGAACCAGGCGGGTGACGATCAACAGAACCGGGGCCCAGACGCCGATGGTCTGGTAGGTCGGCAGCACACCGACAGCCGTGGTCCCGGCGGCCATCATGAGAATGGTTATCACCAGCACCTTGCTGCGCCCGATGCGATCACCCAGCGGGCCGAAGAAAAGACCGCCCAACGGCCGTGCCAGAAAAGATATCGCGAATACGCCGAAGGACTTGAGTAACGAACCGCCCTGGCCGTGAAAGAAAAGATCGCCGACCGTCGTGGCGAGATAGCCGTACACGCCGAAATCGAACCACTCCATGGCATTACCCATGGCCGCCGCGGCCACTGATCGGCGAATCCCCGATGTGGTCAGTGCAACGCCGTCGGATTCGTTGTCTTGGCCTGTGTCCGCAACCCGGGTACTCATGGTGCAACTCGTGTCGTCGAATTCTGCGCGACAGCCGGGCTGTCGCAGCACTCGTAAAAATGCGCGAAACCGTGACCGCGAAACCCCGCGCTAACCCGGTTCGACCAGAATATTTTCCAGGTCGGCGGTATCGACCAGAGGGTCGTCGAGCTCGACTTCGACCCGGGACCGGGTCAGGGTCCAGGCGCGGCCGGTGATGTGGGTGTCCCAGGCGCGCTGTCCGTTCACCGTAGTCTGACCAAGCAGGGTGCCGATAAAACTGCTGTCGCGCGGCGAGAGCGTTTCCAGCCACTGCCCGTCCCGGATCTGGCCGCGTTCCGCCATCAGCGCGATGCGCGCGGAGGTGCCGGTACCGGTGGGGCTGCGACAGATCACCCCCGGGTGAACATAGGTGGCGCCGCGGGCGCGAAATCCGCCATCGACCGCGTGGGCCGTGCGCATGAAATGCACGAACGACAGCGGCGTCACATCATCGAACCCGGGATGATTCTCGATGAACTCCGGACGCACGGTCTTTACAAAAGCGTCGGCGAAGGCCGCCAGCGCCGGTTCCTCGTCGCGAACCAGCTGAAAACCCAGCGCTTGTGCATCGATCATCGCGTAAAACCCGCCGCTCCAGACGACGTTGTAGCGAACCTTGCCGTAGCGAGGCACCTCGGCTTCCATATCCGGGACCGCCACATAGGCCGCCTCGCCCTGGGTCGTGACCGATTGGACGAAGCCGTCGGCACATCGCGCCTGCCCGCGGGCGATGCCGGCCGGCGACTCCAGCAAAACCGTCTGCTGGCTGTCTTCGATCGGGATGCGACCGCTTTGCAGCAATGCGGTCGCGGTACAGATCGTGTTGGAGCCGGAATACATGGGGTAACCCATGGCTTCCATGATGATGTAGCCGGCCTCGGCGTCGGGATGGCACGGCCGCACGATCAGGTTCACCGACATCGCCGGGTCGCCGTAGGGCTCGGACAGCAACAGGCGGCGCAGGCCATCGCCGTGGGCTTCCAGATATTGCTGCTGCTCGTGCACGGTATTGCCCGGCAAGGCCTCGACGCCACTGAGCACGATACGGCTGACATCGCCGCCGGCCTGCATATCGATCACCCTGAGCGAGCGTACGCGGCTGGGTTTCTTGTCCGGTTGATCATCCGACATGGCACACTCCGTGTTGCTGACCTCGCCGCGGCGAAACGAACGCGCGCATCCTGCGGGTTACAAGCGGCAGAAACGGCATCGATGACGCCTGAGCCGGGCCGGCTCGGGTCTGTCGTCACAGACCTCGATACCGCTGCCGGGGCCGCGCCGGGAAGTGGCCGCATCGCCTGTTCTTACGCTAACGCATTCAAGCGGCAAGCCAATCCGGGGAATTACCAACCGGGATTGATAGGAGACGCCGCGCCATGATCCGCTCCCGGGCCACGACGGGCTGCTCCGGCCGCGGCCGTTCGGGATGCGTTGCTACTGCAGGGGACGCTCGAAACCGGCCTCGGCATCCAGCAGCACCCCCTCCAGCGCCGGGCGGTAATCCCCCGGCTGCTGCCAGAGATCGCGCTGCATGGCCTCGAGCATGCGCTCGGCCATGTCGCGCAGGGCCTGCGGATTGTGCTGCTCGACGAAAGCACGGTTGGCCTGGTCGAGAATCAGGGCCTCCGCGACGGCGGCGTACTGGTAATCGCTGACCACGTCCGCAGTGGCGCCGTAGGCGAACAGGTAATCCACGCTCGCCGCCATCTCGAAAGCACCCTTGTAACCATGGCGCTGCATGGCGGCGATCCATTTCGGATTGGTCACCCGGCTGCGCACCACCCGGCCGACCTCCTCGGCCAGGGTCCGCACCCGGGGCGCCGCGGGATTGCTGTGGTCGGCATGATAGATCGCCGGCCTCGCGCCGCCGCGGGCCGCACCCGCCGCGTTCGCCATCCCGCCCTGAAAGCTGTAGTAGTCGGCCGAATCCAGAATATCGTGCTCGCGATTGTCCTGGTTATGCACCACGGCCTCGATCCGGCCCAGCCGGTCGACGAAGGCCTCGTGGGCCTGTTCGCCATGCACGTGCTGGCCGTAGGCGTAACCGCCGCGCTGGATATAGGCATTGGCCAGATCCTGCGAACCCTGCCACTGCCCGGCGTTGATGACTTCGGACACGCCCGCGCCGTAGGCCCCCGGTTTGGAACCGAACACGCGAAAGGCCGCCTGGCGCGCGGCCTCGTCGCGGTCGCCACCCTGCGCGATCAGTTCAGCGCTGCGCGCTTCGATGCGTTGCCGAAGGGTATTGGTCTCGCCCGGCTCATCGAGCACGGCAAGCTTTTGCACCGCGGCATCGAACAACCGGATGAGATTGGCGAAGGCGTCCCGGAAGAAGCCCGACACCCGCAGCGTCACATCCACCCGCGGCCGGCCCAGCTGGAACGCCGGCAGAATCTCGAAATCCACCACCCGGTTGGAGCCGGCGGCCCAGATCGGACGCACGCCCATCAACGCGAATGCCTGGGCGATGTCGTCGCCGCCGGTGCGCATGGTGGCGGTCCCCCAGACCGACAGGCCGATCTCGCGCGGGTAGTCGCCGTGGTCCTGAAGATGACGCCGCACCAGCGAATCGGCCGAGGCCTGGCCGAGCGCCCAGGCGGTGCGGGTCGGGATCGCGCGACTGTCCACGGCATAGAAATTGCGCCCGGTCGGCAGCGTATCCAGCCGGCCGCGGGTCGGCGCCCCGCTCGGCCCGGGCGGGACGAACCGGCCGGCAAGGCCGGCCAGCGTGTGTTCGATTTCATCGGCCACGCCCTGTTTCAGGGCCGGCAGCAAGACCTCGCGCATGTAGCTCAGCAGCGCCGTCGTTGCCGGGCCGATCGCGCAGGGCGCATCGCCCAGCACCGAGTGCTCTACCCGTTGCACGGCAAGCTGTTCCAGGCGGGTCCGGGTGTGCCAGTCGGTACGCCAGCCGGTGGTCGTATCGAGTGCCGCGAGCACGGCCGGTCGCGGGCCGGTCCAGGGCTCGCCGCGGACGGCCAGCGGATCGAAACCGGCGAGCCCCAGATCCTCGGCCAGCGCATGCAGAATGCCGCGATCGGCGGCTGACTCGCCGCGCGGCAAGCGCACCAGCGACACCAGCGTTTCCGCGAGCTGGCGCGTCTCGGGCATTTCGCCGAAGCGATGCAGCCCACCGCGGATCTGGGCCTCCTTCAGGTCGCAGATATAGGTATCGAGCTGGTTGAGGATCGCGTCGTCGTCGCCGTCGGTGCCGGCGATCTCCTCGGCCACATGGCTGCGCCGGGCCAGTGCCAGGATCTCGCGGCGCAACCAATCCTCGCGACGCGAATCCAGCCCCATCGCCTCGAAGTATTCATCCACCAGGCCTTCCAGTTCGGCCAGCGCGCCGTGGCTTTCGGCGCGCACGATCGGCGGCGTCATGTGATCGATGATCACCGCCTGGCTGCGCCGCTTGGCCTGGGCCCCCTCGCCCGGATCGTTGACGATGAACGGGTAGAGCTGCGGCAGCGGACCGAGCACGATATCCGGCCAGCAACGGTCCGACAGCGCAACCGCCTTGCCGGGCAGCCATTCCAGGTTGCCGTGCTTGCCGACATGCACGAGGGCATCGATGGCATAGACCTCGCGCAGCCAGGCATAGAACGCGAGATAACCGTGCGGCGGCGCCAGATCCGGATCGTGATAACTGGCCGCGAGGTCGATATCGAAGCCCCGCGGCGGCTGCGGCCCGACGAAAACATGGCCGAAACGCAGGCCGGCGATCTCGATCCGCCCGTCGCGATAACGCGGATCGGCGCTCGGCTCGCCCCAGCGGGCGCGCACCGCGGCCCGGGCCGTATCCGGCAGCCTGGCAAACCAGCGTTCATAGACCGCGATATCCAGGCTCTGCCCGGTCGGCTTGAAGTGGTTGGCACGGACGTCGTTTGACAACGCGGCACGCAGCGCCTGCATGAGGGCGTCGGTATCGGCCGGCAGTTCGCCGGTGACATAACCCGCGCGCCGCAGGGCGCGCAGCAGGTTGAGCGTGGCCGCCGGTGTGTCCAGGCCGACCCCGTTGCCGATCCGCCCGTCGCTGCCCGGGTTGTTGGCCAGCACCAGCGCAACCCGTTTATCCGCATTCGGCCGGCTCTGCAGCAGCGCCCATCGGCGGGCGAATTCGGCCACGAAGGCCGCCCGTTCGGGCATCAGCTCATGACGCACGACATCGATCTGGCAGATATCGCTGCGAAAGGCCCGGCTCTTGAAGCCGATCGCCCGGGTGACGATCCGCCCGTCGAGTTCCGGCAGCACCACATACATCGCCAGATCGCGCCCGCGCAGCCCTGCATTGGTTTCCTGCCAGACGGCTTCGGTCGTGCTCGCCAGCACCAGCTGCAATACGGGAATATCGCGGGCAAACATCGCCCGGCCCGTGCCCGGCTCGGAAGCGGCCGCAGCATTGGTGGCGGCGCGCAGGGCAAAACCGGTGGTATTGAGCACCACGCGGGCATTCGCCGCCGCAATCAGGGCGTCGACTTCGGCCAGACAGGCGTCTTCCTTGAGCGAGGCCACGGCGATCGGCAGCGGGTTGAGCCCGTACTCCACCAACACATCCAGCAGCCCGTCGAACACCGCCATGTTGCCGTTCTGCAGATGGCTGCGATACAGCAGCACCACGGCGACCGGCCGGTCGGAGCCTGTCGGCCAGGTGCCCTGCCAGTCCGCCAATCCCGCCGGGCTGCGCTCGGGGTGATAGACCGCGGTCCGGGCCAGAGCCACCGGCTCCTGCCAGTCGTATGCCCGGTCGAAGAATGCCGCGGCGACATAGCGCAGCAGCGCATCGGCATTGGCCGCCCCGCCCTCGCGCAGATAGCGCCAGATGCGATGCGCCCGGGCATGGGCGACGGTCGAGGCCGAGAACAGATCGTCGTCGTGCACATCCTCACCGGGTACCAGGACCAGCTCGCGATCGGGCGCCTCGGCGGCCCATTCGACGAGCTGCTCGACGCCGTAGGGCCAGTAGGACCGCCCGCCGGTCAGGGCCACGATTACGACCCGGGCCCGGTCGAGCGTCTTGTGCCGGTACAGATCCAGCGCCGCCGGCTTGGCCAGGTGGCGCCAATTGGCCAGCCGCAGGCTCGGGCTATCGGCCGGGGCACGCTCGGCGGCTTCGGCCAGCAGGCCCAGTACGCCGTCGGCGGCCGCCATGATCACGACATCGCCCGGCGACTGATCGAGATCGACGATCCCTTCGTCGTCGCTGAAGCCGCCCGGCTGGGCTGCAAGCAGATGCACAGGCCGAAGCGCTCAGCGGGCCGCTATGCCGGCGTCGCCGCCGCATCGATTTCGGCCGCGCTCAGGACCTCGCGGATCCGCGCCCGGTCCAGATCGTGGCCGATGAATACCAGCCGCGTGGCCCGCGTCTCGCCGGCCTCCCAGAGGCGATCGAAATAATGCGCGATGCGCTCGCCGACCGCCTGGACGACCTGGCGCATCGGCTTGTCGCCGACCGCCGCGAAGCCCTTGGCGCGATAGATGGTCTGTTCGCCGATCAACTGCTGCATGCCGGCGATCAATCGCTGGCTATCGACCGCGCCGAGGGCCACGACCATGGCATCGAAATGGTCGTGGGCATGGGCGTGGTCTTCGCCGGCTGCATGGTGGGCATCGTGATGGGTGGTGATCGCCTCGATCCGATCCTCGGTGGCCGAATCCAGCCCGGTCAGCAGCTCCGGATCGGCTTCACCGTTTTCGATGAACAGGGCCTTGACCTGTCGCGGCAGGCGCGCGGTCAACCACGCGCGCACCGCGCCCCGCCTGCGGTCGTCCAGTTGATCGGCCTTGCTCACGATCACCAGATCGGCGGCGGCGAGCTGATCGTCGAGCAGTTCTTCCAGCGTCGGATCATGATCCAGCGATGTATCGGCCAGACGCGCGGTGGCGACCGCCTGCGGGTCGGCCGCCCAGGTGCCGGCCGCGATCGCCGGGCCGTCGAGCACGGCGATCACCGAATCGACGGTGCAATGCTGCTTGATCTCCGGCCAGTTGAAGGCCTGGACCAATGGCTTGGGCAGGGCCAGGCCGGAGGTCTCGATCACGATATGGTCGATCGAGTCGCGCTTTTCGATGAGCTTTTTCATCACCGGCACGAACTCTTCCTCGACCGTGCAACAGATACAGCCGTTGGCCAGCTCGAAGATGCCGTCCTCGGCTTCGTCCTCGCCGTCGCAGGCCAGCGGACAGCCGCGCAGCAGCTCGGCATCGATATCCATTTCACCGAATTCGTTGACGATCACCGCGATGCGCTTGTCGGTCGCGTTCCTGATCAGGTTCGACAGCAGCGTGGTCTTGCCGCTGCCGAGGAAGCCGGTGACGACGGTGGCATGGATCTTGTCGAGTTGCATGAGCGAGCTCCGATGAATCGTGAATCAGGACGCCGAAGTCGTGGCGTCCGGTTCGGCCCCGAACAGGCGGGCAATCGCCGCCGGATTCGAACCGAAGAACAGATGCAGATAGGTCGCGGTCAGCCTGCGATCGCGCACGATCGCCTCGCCGGGCGCGGGATGGCGTTGCCGGCGGCCATGGGCCAGGGGTTGGGCGCCACCCTCGGTGATCGAGCGATGATGGGCATGGGCACGAATCCCGCCCTCGGGCAGCGGCGCGGTCTGCATGCCCTGGCAGCCCCCCTTGTTCCGCATGCGCCCGGCGCCGGCGATCAGCCCGACCATGCGATGGCGGCGGCCATCCAGTTCGGTCAGCGATTCCTGGACATAGAGCATGCCGCCGCATTCGGCGAGCATTGGCTTGCCGCGGGCGTGAAACGCCCTCAGGGCCGCGTGCATGGCCGTATTCGCGGCCAGTTCGGCGGCATGCAGCTCCGGATAGCCGCCCGGCAGCCAGAGCGCATCGACCGCCGGCAGTGCCCGGTCGGTCAGCGGCGAGAAATAAGTCAGCCGCGCCCCCATCGCCGTCAGCAATCGTTCGTTCGAGGCATAGGCAAAGCTGAAGGCGGCATCGCGGGCGATGCCGATTGTCTTATCCGCCAGCCACGGCCCGGGCACGGCCGCCGGCCGCGCCTCGAACGCCACCGGCTGCGCGGCTGCGAGCAGATCGCTGCCGTCGATATGATCGGCGACCGCCTCGAGCGCCGTATCGATCGTCTCGCCCTGCTCGGCCGGCGAGACCAGACCGAGATGGCGATGCGGCAAGGCCATGGCCGTATCGCGCGGCAGCCGGGCCAGCAGCGCGGTCGCGGCGGGCAGCGCCTCGGCCACGAGCGCCGCATGCCGTGTACTGCCCACGCTGTTGGCCACCAGCCCGGCGAAGGCCAGATCGGCGCGCGCCTGCTGCAGCCCCGCCACCAGCGCGCCCGCGGTCTGGGCCATGCCCTTGCAATCGAGTACGAGGGCCACCGGCAGGCCGAAGGCGGCGGCGAAATCGGCACTCGAGGGGGTGCCGTCGTAGAGCCCCATCGCGCCTTCGACCAGAATCAGATCGGCTTCGCCGGCGGCTTCATACAATCGCTGGGCACAGTAATCCGGCTCGGCCATCCAGAGGTCGAGCGGCTCGACCGGTGCCCCGGCCGCGGCGGCCAGAATGGCCGGGTCGAGATAATCCGGCCCGGTCTTGAACACCGCCACACGCTGCCCGCGCCGGCGGGCTGCCCGCGCCAGGCCGGCCGTGACCGTGGTCTTGCCCTGGCCCGAGGCCGGCGCCGCGATGCACAGGGCCGGACAGCTGCGTGTCGCGCCGGCGGCGCTCATGCCGGGCCCGCCAGAAAATCGGCCAGTTTCACGTGCCGGCACGGCCCAGCGGCACCCGGGCGCGCTCGGTATCGATCACGGTCAGTTCGCCGGGCCAGGCCCGGGCTTCGATCGCCTCGCGAGCGCGCCCGTCGGTGAAGATATAGCTGCGAAAACCGAGCCCCGGCTCGCGCCGGGCCAGCGTCTGCAGGCGCCGGCCGGCCATGGCAACGGCCCGTGCCAGGGGCGTGCCGCCACCCGCCGGGATCGCCGCCAACCGGGTTTCGATCGCCCGCGGCGCGCGCCCGGGCGGCACCAGCCAATCAATGCGATCGCCGCCGAAAACCAGCACCGCCAGACGCTCGCGCTGGCGGCGCGCGCGTTCGGCCAGCCCGGCGACCGCGGCACGGGCCGTCGATTGTTCGTCGGCCCCGAGCGTCGAAGCCGAGGTATCCAGCAGTACGCAGTTGAGGGTCGCGCGCGCCGGGCGGCCCGGGCGGCGCGCCGGGGCCGGGTCGCCCTCGCCC